>DAOUFA010000064.1:0-10345 GCA_034430355.1 Dehalococcoidales bacterium | reverse complement strand
ATTATCTATAACAGCATTGATGAAGCCATGGCTGGCTGCTGCACCAAAATTACGGCTGTTATTCAACAAGATAATACCGTCAGGGTTGAGGATAATGGGCGGGGCATTCCGGTAGAGATTCACCCCGCCACCAATGCCTCAGCCCTGGAGACGGTAATGACTACGCTGCACGCTGGGGCAAAATTTGGCGGTAAGACCTACCAGGTATCAGGTGGCCTGCATGGGGTAGGGGCTTCGGTAGTCAATGCCCTCTGCTCCTGGCTCAGGGTTAATGTCAGGCGCGATGGCAAGCTCTATCAACAGGACTATAAACAAGGCATACCCCAGGGAGAGGTGACGCCGGTCGGTGAAGCCAGTGACACCGGCACCACCATTACCTTCCTCGCCGATGAGGAGATATTCAGCAAGGTCAGCTATGATTTTAATACCCTCAGCCAGCGAATACGAGAAATGGCCTACCTCAATAGCGGGCTGGAAATATCCCTCAAGGATGAAAGGAAAGACTGCGAGATGACCTTCTACTTTGAGGGTGGAATTACTAGCTTCGTCGGCTACCTTAACCGAAATCGGGAAGTCCGCCACCGCCAACCTATCTATATCTCTAAACTGGTAAATAGCACTATAATTGAGGCCGCCCTTCAGTATAACGACGGCTTTACCGAGTCCACCTTTAGCTTCGCTAACTGTGTTAATACCACAGATGGAGGTACCCACCTTACCGGCTTCCGCTCAGCACTAACCCGGGTGCTTAATGACTACGCCCGCAAGAACAAGTTCATCAAAGAGGAGGAACCCAACCTGACAGGTGATGACGTCAGGGAGGGGCTTACCGCCATTATCAGTGTTAAGCTCGCCGAACCACAGTTTGAAGGACAGACTAAAGCCAGGCTGGGCAATCTTGAGGTCAAAAGCCTGACCGAGAGCGCAGTCGGCGAGGGTCTATCCCTCTACCTTGAGGAACATCCCGATGATGCCAAAAGGATTATAGATAAGTGCCTCACCGCTGCCCGAGCCAGAGAGGCCGCCCGCAAGGCTCGCGATTTAATCATCAAAAAGAGCACTCTGGATACCGCCACCCTGCCCGGGAAACTGGCTGATTGCTCCGAGAAAGACCCGTCCTACCGTGAACTATACCTGGTCGAAGGAGACTCAGCCGGTGGTTCAGCCAAGCAGGGACGGAATCGTCGCTTCCAGGCTATCTTGCCCCTGCGGGGTAAAATACTCAATGTGGAAAAGGCACGCTTAGATAAGATGCTGGCTCATGCAGAAATCCGTGCCATCATTACTGCTCTTGGCGCTGGCATAGACGATGAATTTGACCTATCAAAGCTCCGTTATCATCGGGTTATCATTATGACTGACGCTGATGTTGATGGCTCTCACATCCGCACCCTGCTGCTAACCTTCTTCTTCCGCCATATGGTCGAGCTGATTAACCATGAGCACCTGTTCATTGCCCAGCCACCCCTGTACCGAGTCAAATCCAGCAAGCTTGAGCACTGGGTTTACTCCGACCAGGAAAAGGAAGAGGTATTGGCTAAGCTAAAGGGGGCTAAAAAGGTAGAGGTTCAGCGGTATAAGGGTCTGGGAGAGATGAGTGCTGAGCAGCTGTGGGAAACGACTATGAATCCCACTAGCCGCACCCTGCTTGCCGTCAGTGTAGAAGATGCCGCCAAGGCCGACCACACCTTCCACGTCTTAATGGGGGGAGAAGTCCCGCCCCGCAAAGCCTTCATCCAGGCCCACGCCACCAGCGTCCGAAACCTTGATATTTAATGGCTGACGCTCAACAGAGCGGTAAAATCGTATCCCTCTTGCTTCAGTCTATCGCTGCCGCCTTCACCGCGGTCGACAAGCACGATAACCTTCACCACCTGGCAGTTCGCCGCTGCCACCGCCTCTATTGCCTTAAGCACTGAGCCCCCGGTGGTAAGCACATCATCAACTATAGCCACTCTAGAGCCTGGCTTAAGATGCCCCTCAATCTGCCGCATCGTTCCATGCTCCTTGGTTACCTCCCTGACTATAAAAGCTGGAATCGGCTTCCCCTCCAGGTGGCTAACCAGGGCAACTGCGGTTACCATAGGATAAGCCCCGGTGGCCACCCCACCGATAGCATTAACCCCGGTCTTAACCAGCTCATCAAATATCACCTTGCCCACTAGGTAGGCGCCTTCCGGGGACAGGGTTATCTTCTTCCCATCAATGTAATAATTACTCTTCCTCCCCGAGGTTAGGGTGAATTCACCGGTCAGGAAAGCCCCGACCTCACCGGCAATCTCCCTGATTCTTCTGGTGCCTTCGGTATCCAACCCCAATTCTAAAGTGGGATATGTCTCCATAATTAACCTCCTAGCTAAGGTTTAGGCTGTAGTATATAGCCCCTGTTCCCGAATATATTTATCTACCGGCTCAGGGACGAGGTGACTGATGGACAGCCCCTGAGCCACCTGGTCTCTGATTGCTGAGGCAGTGATATCTACCTCCGGTGTGTCAAGCATAATAACCCTCTCAGCTAATCCGGGGATAGCGGCTTCCATAGATTTAAGGTCGGGAACTGAACAGCCTACTCTGGGGACGGCCACCAGATAACACATCTTAATCAGCCGTTCTGGCTCCCGCCACTTAGACAGCTCAGCCAAACAATCCCAACCTAAAATGAAAAACAACTCACTCCCAGCCCCAAGCTGACCCCTTAGTTCGGCAATGGTATCAACAGTATAAGACGGACCAGCCCGCTCTACCTCCATTGTTGACAGTTTGCAGTAGGGCTTATCGCCAATAGCCAGGCGCACCATCTGGACACGGTGCTCCACCGCCGAAATAGGAGTATTCATCCTCAGCCACGGCAGACCGGCAGGCATAAAGAGAATCTCAGCCAGGTTTAGCCGGACCTTGGTCTCCTCGGCAACAATAAGGTGCCCGTTATGAATGGGGTCAAACGTCCCCCCCAGCACGCCTATATTCATCCTGCTACCACTCCCATTCTAAATTCCCGCAGCGAACCTTATCACCGGGCTTAACCCCGGCCTTCTCCAAAGCCTTGCTCACCCCCAGCCTGGTGAATTGCCGCCTAATCTGCCTGCGTACTTCAGGGCTAGACACATCTGTCCTGGCCACAATGCGCTCCAGTTCGGGAGCGACAACGACAAAGGTATCGCCCTCCTTAAGCACACTGGGCCCAGCCACCCGGGGCTGAGGGTGAAAGACCTTCCTGACAATCTTCCCCCCACCTCCCCTGGCAACAGTAACCTGACTCACCATCTCCATCGCCTCAGCCATAAGCTCGGCAACACCCTCCCCGGTGGCGGCGGAAATGAACCGGGGTGAGGCGACAACAGTACCAAAGGCGCCCTTAATCTCAGCTAACAGAGCCTGAACTTGGGGCAAATCAATCTTATTAACTACCACCAGCTGGGGCTTCTGGGCCAGAGCCGAATCATATAAGCTGAGCTCGGCATTGACCTGGATCATATCTGCCACTGGAGACGCCGAGCTACCATCTATCAAGTGAATAAGTATTTTGGTCCGGGTAACATGGCGCAGGAAATCATGTCCCAGACCACGACCAAGGTGGGCACCATCTATTAACCCTGGAATCTCAGCCACGACAAAGCTTCGTTGGCCAACTTCAACCAGACCCAGAATGGGCTCACGGGTGGTGAAGGGGTAACTGGCTATTTTAGGCTTAGCGGCGGAACAGGCGGCTAGTAAAGTAGACTTGCCCACGTTAGGATAACCAATAATACCAACATCGGCGATAAGCCTCAACTCTAATATTACTGAGTTCTCCTCCCCAGCCTCCCCCCGCTGGGCAATCTGTGGGGCTTGATTAGTCGACGAAGCAAAATGAGTATTGCCCAAACCTCCCTTCCCACCCTTAGCTATTACTGCCTGCTGACCGGGCTCCTCCAAATCAGCGATAACGGCATCACCACCTACCTGCGCCGTATATAAGACCACAGTCCCTACCGGAACGGTTAATATCAGGTTTTTCCCCTTCTTACCGTGTTTCTTTTTACTCTTACCACTCTCACCATCGGCGGCCCTATAGAATCGTCTTCGCTCCAATACCTGCAGACTGGTAACGCTATCATCAGCCATTATCACTACATCGCCTCCATCACCTCCATCGCCTCCATCAGGACCACCAAAAGGAACAAACTTCTCCTGTCTGAAGCTTACTACTCCATCCCCCCCAGCACCAGCCCTTACCTTTATTTCTGCTCGGTCGTACATTGTCTAGCTCGTTTGATTTATTAATATAATTATAAATTATATTTATCTCAAGGTATACCTATTCTTTAATTAATAATAATTATAATATCAGGTAAGATATTTATAGTAGGGAGCAATTTTAGGTGGGATGGAGGTTGAGTTCCTTCCTGGTAGCCAATCAGCCAGGAAGATATATAAACCTTATATTTTTAGCCGACTGCTTTTTATAGTTTACTTATAAAATTCTTTATAGAAATAAAAACTTTGAACTATAGACTTTGCCGGACATCCAGGATTTTTTGGTGTAAATAAGCATTGCTATTGATAGTACTGGCTATTTTTTCACAAGCGGAGCTAACAGTTATGGGTTCTCTCCCTCCCAGCTCCCGGCCAATTTGGGCCAGTGAGCTATTGGTTTCCTGTCGGATAAGATACATGGCTACCTGTCGAGCTAAAGCAGTTTCTTTGTCCCTTTTCCGGCTCTTCAAGTCTTTAGTGGCTAGCTGGAAACTGTTAGCTACCGCTTCTATCACACCGGCGCTAGTGATAGAAGCATCTTGGGGACGTTTAGTGGCTATATCCTCAAGCGCTTGGGCGGCTATCTCCGGGGTAATTAAAGCTTTAAGTAGCTTGGCGTAAGCAATTACCCGATTTAGGCTACCTTCTAGCTCCCTTATGTTTTGCTGAATCCGCTGAGCAATAAACTCCAGCACATCTAAAGTAATACCCTGCCCTCTCTGTTTAGCCTTAGCCTGTAAAATAGCCAGGCGTGTTTCAAAGTCAGGTGATTGGATATGAACAATTAATCCCCACTCAAAACGGGAACTTAGCCTCGCCTCAACCGGGACATAGTCTCGCCGCTTTGTTTTGCCTGCAGGCATAGCTTTCGGGGAGCGGTCACTGGTGATAACAATCTGGCGGTTATTGTTATGTAGCTCATTAAAGGTATGGAAGAAGCTCTCCTCGGTCTGCTCCTTGCCGGTGATGAAGTGGATATCATCAATTAACAGCATATCAACGCTTCTATATTTATTTCGGAACTCCTCTGTTTTTCTTTCTTGAATAGCCTTGATAAACTCATTGGTGAACTGCTCACTGCTAACATAAAGCACTTGAATATGGTTAGCTAGAGCGGCATGACCAATAGCCTGCAGCAAATGGGTTTTGCCTAACCCCGGCTCTCCGTATATAAATAGCGGATTATAGCTATGTCCCGGGTTTTCGGCTACTCCGAGGGCAGCGGCATAGGCTAAACGATTACAACTGCCGGTAACGAAGGAATCAAAGGTGTATTTTAGGTTGAACCTTGGTCCGGGTTCTTCTCGGACACCGTGGCTACCTGATGAATTTTGGTGTCTGGAATCTACCTGGAAGAGGACTTTGGTATCACGGCCGGTAAGACCAATAAGTGTTTTCTCAATCAAAGAGCGCTGATTCCTATCTAAATATTCAGCAACGAAGGTATTGGGTACACCGACAACAAACTGATTATCCTGGTCACTTAGACCTACCGTTTTTTCCAGCCAGGTCCGGTAGTTTGGCTTGTTGACTTGGATTTGCAGTTCACCTAAGGCTGTTTCCCAGATTTGTTGCGCCGATCTTTCCATTAAACTCCTTTCGCCAAGCTCAAGCACGTTTCATCCGGTGGCTGGGAACTGGAGGGGCTTAGATGGGGTATGGGGGAGGAATTAAAAATGAGGATGTTAGAATACTACCAAGGGTCTTCGCCAAATGGCAAGAGTTTTGGTGCTGGTTGTTGAGCATTTTTAACCTCTGTTTTCTCTGTTGTTCTCTCTTGTAAGGTCTGTCGGACTTACTTTTTTATCTATTATCTCCCTCATAGATATAAGGTGCCAATAGTCCAAATTTTTCCTGAATTGTCCGCATTTGGTTCTTAATTTACTTTATAATATAATACCTGAGATATGCCAATTGGCAAATCTGGTGGCAGTAATTGCTGGGTATTTTTAGCTCCAGTTTCCCCTTGCCAGGTCGGTCAGACTTTTTTATTTGCCTAATATTTCCGTTGTAGATTGGAAAGGCAAGAGTTGTTAGAAAATTTTTTTGATGTTAAGATTTAGCCATAGGAGGTTTGAATTTGCGAGCTATTTTTATGGGTAGCCCTGAGTTTGCCGTTCTCCCTCTGGAGCACCTTATTCTTAATCACTATCAGGTGGCGGCTGTTTACACTCAGCCGGATAAACCGGCAGGCAGGGGGCGTTCCCTGTTGCCGACGCCGGTAAAAAGGACAGCCGTAGCCCACAAGCTACCAGTAACGCAGCCAGCTAGCTTGAAGGAGGCCGAGGCTGTAGCCCGGCTAGCTGGCTTTCACCCTGATATTATAGTGGTGGCTGCCTTTGGTCAGATTCTGCCCCAGTCGGTTTTAGACATCCCCGGCTACGGGTGTATTAATCTTCACCCATCCCTGCTACCTAGATTTAGAGGCGCCTCACCAGTAGCCTCGACTATTCTAGCCGGTGATGACTTTACCGGGGTTAGTGTTATGCTGATGGACAAGGGGTTAGATACCGGTCCGATATTAGCCAGGGCACGGATTCCTATCTCAGCGCAGGATACTACGGGCTCACTTACCGCCAAGCTGTCCTTGATAGCCGCTCAGTTACTGCTGGAAGTGTTACCTGGCTGGTTAAGGGGTGAGCTCACTCCACAGCCTCAGAATGAAGCCGAAGCTACCCATTCTATCCCCATCTCCAAGCAGGAGGGTAAGATTGATTGGCATCTACCAGCTATAGACATATGGCGGCGGGTGCGTGCCTTCCATCCCTGGCCGGGGTGTTACACCACATGGCAGGGAAAACAGCTTAAGATTATTGAGGCGGTGCCTCTGCCGGGGAAAGGAGCCCTTGACATAGGGCAGGTGGTAGCCATGGCGGGGGCAAAGGCTGACTTTGGCGTCAGTACCGGTAGTGGCATTTTAGGGGTATTAAAGCTCCAAATGGAGGGGAAGCGAGCTATGTCGGCTGCCGACTTTTTGAAGGGACAGCGGCAGTTCATTAGCACCATACTACAATAAGTTGAATCGGAGGTTATTTTGTCTTTACCTAAGAACTTGAGCCGGTTTGCTACTCTGGTAGGTATTATTGCCCGGTTACGAGCCCCTGACGGTTGTCCCTGGGACAGAAAGCAGACCCATGCCTCACTACGGGAAAACCTGTTGCAGGAATGCTACGAGGTATTGGAGGTTCTGGATAAGGAGGATTCGGCTAAGCTTTGTGATGAATTGGGCGACCTGCTGATGCAGATTGTCTTCCATACTCAGATTGCCACTGAAGCCGGGGAATTTGAGCTGGGGGATGTAATAAGCAGCATCAATACCAAGCTAATTCATCGCCACCCCCATGTCTTTGGCTCGCTAAAGGTTAAGGATGCCGAGGAGGTGGCAGTTAACTGGGAGGTTTTAAAGCGAGAGGAGAGGGAGACCGATGCCTCTATCCTGGCCAGCATACCCAAGCCAATGCCGGCGCTGAGTTATAGTCAGGAGATTCAGCGGCGGGTGGCACAGCTCGGCTTTGACTGGAAAGATATTGAGGGTGTAATTGATAAGCTGGCTGAGGAGGTTGAGGAATTTAAGCGAGCCGATAGCCAGCAGAAAGCACAGGAGTTTGGCGATTTGCTATTTACCCTGGCTAACATTGCCCGCCGGTTGGGGATTGATTTAGAGTCAGCCCTGAGGCAGGCAAACCAGAAGTTTTATCAGCGTTTTACCTATATGGAAGACGTCTGCCGTCAGCGTGGGGTAAACTTTGGTGAGCTATCCTTTGACCAGCAAAACGCCCTTTGGGAGGAAGCCAAGAAGAATATAGAAGGGTAATGTCGGGGTGTCGGGATTTGAACCCGAGACCTCAGCGTCCCGAACGCTGCGCGCTACCAAACTGCGCTACACCCCGATAGCCATATTATAGGCGGATTTAACCTCTTCAGCAAGAATGATGAACTAAAAAAATTAAGTTCCCCCTTGGGGGAGAAAATATTAAGATATTATAAAGGAGAGTTTAAGAGAGGCAAAGCCTCTCTTAACAAAAAAGCTTCCCCTTCCCCTTTCCAAGGGGAAGGGGATACAGGGGATAGGGTTATAAGGATAAGATGAAATACTGCGTTTTGATAATTGATGGGGCTTCGGGTTGGCCATTGCCTGAGCGTGATGGCAAGACCTGCCTGGAGCTGGCTCACACCCCAAACCTGGAGGCTATGGCGCAGGAAGGCTTTCTGGGGCTTGTCCGCACCGTGCCGCCGGGGATGGAGCCCAGCAGTGCCTGCGCTTGTATGTCGGTTCTCGGTTATGACCCAGAGGTTTACTACCGGGGTAGGAGTGCCATTGAGGCTAAGAGCATGGGCATCCCTATTGATGACGGGGAGGCTGTTTTTCGCTGCAATCTGGTGGCGGTTCGTGACGGTAAGATGTGGAGCTATAGCTCGGGTTATATCAGCACTCATGAGGCTGAGTCGCTTATTTCGGCTTTGAATGAGACCCTGGGTAGTGATAAGATACGCTTTTACCCCGGCGTCAGCTACCGACATATATGCAAACTGAAAGGGCGAGAGGATACGCTCCTGGCAACTTGCACTCCTCCCCACGATATCCCGGATAAGCCCATTGAGGAGTTTCTGCCTGAGGGTCAGGGAAGCGACCTATTACGTGACCTGATGAAGCGCTCAGAGGCTGTGCTTCGAGACCATCCAATAAATATAGAGCGGAGGTCTCGCGGCGATATACCGGCGACAATGATATGGCTGTTCTGGGGTAGTGGTAAGATACCCGATATGCCGCCATTTAAGCAGGTTTATGGTCTTAGGGCGGCGATGACATCCGGGGTTGACCTGCTCCGGGGCTTAGCCCGAATGGTAGGGATGGATAGATTAGATATACCGGGGGTAACTGATGGCCTGGACAACGACTATGCGGCTCAGGCGGTCGGGGCTCTAAACGCCCTTGATGACCATGATTTGGTGGTTATTCATGTTGAGGCGCCCGATGAGGCGGCTCATGCTGGCGCCATTGATGATAAAATAGAGGCTATCCAGATGGTGGATAGCGAGGTTGTCAGTCGGCTCCGCTCCTGGCAACCAGACTCCCTTCGGGTACTAATTATGCCCGACCACCCCACCCCGATACAGATCCAGACCCATGTTGCCGAGCCGGTGCCATTTATGCTCTGGGGACCGGGGTTTACGGCTAACGGGGCGAAAAGATTCACCGAATCCGAAGCCAAAAAAGTAGGTTTTTTTGTTGACAACGGGTATAATATTATGAATATGCTGATAGGGGCGTAGCCGATTATTTAGTTTTTGGGATTGAAACACAGTGGCTCTAATTGTGCAAAAGTATGGCGGCACTTCGGTGGCTAATGCTGAGCGGATTAAGAGTGTGGCTCGGCGCATAGCCGCCGCCAAGGATAAGGGCGACCGGGTAGTGGTTGTCATCTCGGCTATGGGTGATACCACTGATGAGCTCATTGAACTAGCCTATCAGGTTTCGGAGCAACCCAGCGGCCGGGAGCTTGATGTCCTCTTGTCCACCGGCGAGATTGTTTCCAGCACCCTGCTGGCAATGGCGCTGAGGGATATGGGCTACGAGGCTATCAGCTTAAGCGGGGCTCAGGCAGGGATAAGGACTGATTCAGCCTATAGCCGAGCTCGAATCCTGAAGGTCGAATCCCAGAGAGTGGTCAAGGAGCTGGAGAAGGGGAAAATTGTCATTGTTGCCGGCTTTCAGGGTATTACCGGTGAGATGGATATAACCACCCTGGGGCGGGGTGGCTCTGATACTACGGCGGTGGCTCTGGCGGCTAGCCTGGGGGCTGAGGTGTGCCAGATATATACCGATGTTGACGGAGTCCATACCGCTGACCCGCGACTCATCCCTGAAGCCCGGCGGTTGGACGAGATTGGCTACGAGGAAATGCTGGAGCTGGCAACCTATGGAGCTAAGGTGGTGCACCCGCGGGCGGTTGAGTTGGGCGAGCTATTTAGTATTCCTATTCAGGTAGCCTCTAGCTTCAGCCAAAACCCAGGTACATTAATTCACGGAGGAGTGTCTATGGAAGTCCGAAATAAGGTGAGGGGTATAGCTTATGACCTTGATGTGGCTAAGATAACGGTGGTGGGT
>DAOUFA010000063.1:0-12411 GCA_034430355.1 Dehalococcoidales bacterium | reverse complement strand
TTGCACTTCTGGTTTTCTCTAACATTTTTACGACCTAAAGTGAAAGGGAAATATCAGGATCAGTGAATAAAGAACCCTTCCTTCTCAGCTAACTACGGGTGCTGATTATCACACAATTAATCTTTTTGTTACCTTAACTCTTATCAGGGATGGTCTGTCCTATGATTTACCGAGTTCTATTCGCTGCTTCTCGACTTGCTGTATTTCTGTAGGAATCGGACCACCCTATCAACGTCATCGGTGGTAGCCTCCCTTAGCCTTCTGGCTATTCCTCTAGCCGTTCTCACGTCCCTGTCCAATTGGTGCCATGTCCTCGTACCAATATACTCAGCTATCTCAGTTGATACATCCTCATATTTTGATAGGTATCCCGTGCAGATAGCAATGAAGTCCTCAAAGGAATAGGGGTGGAAGTAGAGCTTGGTATCGAATCGGGAAAGAAGCTCCGGGGCCAAACCCTTATCGCTATTAGCCGCGGCAAAAACACTAAGGTTAATCTTCTGGCCGCCATGCCTCTTATATTTTGTTTGCAGGACGTCCCCACTTTCCATCACCGATAGAAGAACTGCTGTGGTATCCATTTTCACTTTATCAAGCTCATCCAGCAGCAGGATCCTTGGCTGATAGGTCAGTAGTGCATCGGTAAGACCAGGGCCAGTTACAGTCGATCCTGTAGCCTGATAAGCTCCACTGAGTCTGGATAATTCCATCAGAAAGAGGCTCTTGGCTGTAGCTGGGGGACCTATCATAAGATAGTGACTTCTCTTGCTCTCCTTCAGGGTAAACTTCATCTCATCCTTTACGTCTTCATAGTAAATAACGCAAGTAAATAAGTCATCAGGAAACTCAAGCTCCTGCTCATATGGGGTTTTGCAGGTGGCTACGTTACCTTCAAGGAAATTTCTTATCAAATCCTTGCCAGCTAGAGCGTAATTGGTTGAATTATTCGAGCTATACGTAATGCCAAGTAGCCCGGCATGGAGAAAAGCTCTCAGCTTCTGAGGCAGCAAGCCAATAGTTTGGGCTTCCCAGCCCACTACACCTGGTTTTGATTTATCCCTGAGATAGTCAATATCGTTGTTCTTTTCATAAGTAAGAATATACCTCAGCATCTTTTCCCTGGTGGTATCACCCGCTAATTCCTCCAGCTTTGTTAAGAAACAATCTTGATGAACAAACTTATCCGGCTCGTGGCCTGGTGTTGGTATTTCTACCACTTTATTATTATCGATGGGGTCGTAACAGATAAGGCAATTCTTCTCTTCCATTGTTTTCTCCCTTCGGTAGTTATCAAACTGATTCTTGTGGCAGCCTATAGCTTAGCCAGCCCTATAAAAGAGCAAATTAGTGGTTATGCATAAGGGCTATCGTGAGTAGAATTCTTAAGTTTCTTGTTTCTGGGGTCACAAGTTAGGTTATTTCTCAACCCAGTTCTCCAACTCAAAGGGTATATCCTATAATGATGTTAACAAATGATATCTTGATAAGGCCACTCTCATTTAGGATATATTCCAACTTGATACTAGGTTCTTCTCCAACCTGTTGGACGGATTTCAATGTGTAAGTTCCTTGAATGGTTGCTCCAATGTTGCATTTGGAGTATATGCTCACCAGTATACGAGGCTGTGAAGCTAAAATCGTGGTATAATCCCCCTTCCTTAAAATCACCACACCAGCTGTATATGGTGTTAGCATGTGGATCAAAAACCTTGAGGCAACACGTGGAATCCCAATCAATGGAAGGATAGGTTCCGGTTAGGCGAATAAATCCTGTAACGTGTTCTCCCGTATCAAGATTACTGGCATAGGAAACAGTAGATGTACTGATTGAGCCTGGGGGCATTGTGCAATCAATGCTTTGCGTTGTAGGTGGCGTGTGGCTTGGACTGGATGAGGACCCCGAGTAATATCCTCCACCTCCACATCCACCTAGTCCCACAACCATAACTAAAATGAGACCAGTAATCATAGCGCTTGTTTTTAGATTCATTTTGCACCTCCTCTATTTGTAAAGCAGGCAGGTTTATTAGCACTACCGTGGCATTATTAATTTTACCATAAAATGTGCTCCTTGGGAACATTATTATGGTTCCTTTCCGCTATATTAACCTTATGGATAGGAGAAACATAGTTGGTAACCGAATTCGGCAAGCGAGAAAATCCGCTAAACCCCCCATCACTCAAATGGATTTGGTTGCCCGCCTGCAGGTACAAGGTATACGCATAGATCGCTCTGGTTTGTCCAAAATTGAGACTGGGCGTCGTCCTGTGACCGACATTGAGGCTGTTGCATTCGCTAAAGCACTTAAGGTCTCAGTGGCATGGTTGCTTGAGGAAACGAATGACTCCGTTGAAACACCAACCAAATAGAGCTGTCACAAAACCAACATCTACTATCATGTAGCTACTTTACAACTCTGACCAGTAATTGCTGTGTGGTGGTTTGTTTTGTGTTTTCACACACTTCATCTTTTTGTTACTTGCCAATGACTAAGCTACTTCGCGTCCTTACCATAAACGAAGGTTACGAGATTACCCCGATAGGCAGTACAACGGTTTTAGCCCCCACTCTGATCATTAGAACCCTTTGCTTGACGTCATGACACACCCAAACTGGATCCAGATAATAGCTAATAAATAGCTAACGTACTGAATAAAACGCAACGTAACAGAACGGTGTTTTACGCACAAAACAGGATTTTCCTCATTGATACAAAGGTTCTAGTTTGAACGTAAAATGACCCTTTGGGACACCATACGCCAGACTTCGGAACCGAGGGTCGTGGGTTCGAATCCCTCTAGGCGCGTATCTAGTTCCTCTTCTCTTGCCGACATTTTGCCGACAAACTGTTTAGTCCCCGGTGGTACAGCCAGATATGAAATGCCATAGTGGGAAACTAGTCCTGAGTGCTGAAAGACCGCATCGCAGCCAGAATCATGACTGCCCCAAATACTGCCAGCACAGCAACATTATTCCAGAGTGACATGGTATGCCCGAGCAGGGTGATACCAAAGGGTGAGTCCGGTGATGCTCCCAGTATTACCTGGCGGATTGTGGTGATGCCATAGGTAGCCGGATTGAGCTTGGTCAAGATACTCATCCATGTCGGCACTCCCTGTAGGGGAAAGAACACCCCAGATAGGAATATCATAGGAAACATTAATATCTGCATCACTGCTTGAAATGCCTCTATAGTCCTGATGCGCGTAGCTAATAGGACGCCGAATGAGCCGATAGCGGTAGCCAGCAGGAACATTAATGGCAGTAGCCCTAGCACTGTCCATGGGGAGAGGGAGACTCCGATCAGGGGGGCGAATAATAGGATAACCGTCCCCTGAATCAATGCCACAGTGGCCGCACCCAGTGTCTTGCCTACGGCTACTGAGGCACGGCTGATTGGTGCCACCAATACCTCCTTCAGGAAGCCAAACTCCCGGTCCCAGACCACAGACACCCCAGCCATAAATGAGCTCATAAGCACCGTCATCCCGATTATGCCCGGAAACATAAACTGAGCAAAATTGACCCCTGGGCCAAGATTGCCCATCATACTGCTAAGGCCGCTGCCAAACACAAATAGAAACAGGAGAGGCAGAAAGATAGACCCAATCAGGCGCATCTTATCACGCCAGAAACGAAGTATATCACGGTACCAGATGGTGTATACTCCACGCAGATTATTCATTTTCCTCTCCTAGCGCCGCATGCGTCCGTGCTGGCGAACCATTGCCTTGAACGCATCACTAACTTCCTCCTCCCGTATCTCCCGCCCGGTGAGCTTGAGGAAGGCGTCATCCAGGCTTGGGGAGCGTAGGTTGACACTCAGTATTTTGATGCCGAATTCCTTGATGAAGGTAGGCAAAAATTTTTCTCCACTGGCTACCTCAAAGGTGAGCCCCTTACTGTCACGTCTAGCCTCAATTTGGTAGCGAAGCCTGAGCTCTTCAGCAGCTTTCTCATCATCGTCAGTTTTTACTGAGATAATGTCCTTACCCACAATCTTCTTGAGCCTGTCTGGGGTGTCCATGGCAACCAGCTTTCCGTAGTCAATGATAGCAATGCGGTCAGCTTTATCCGCTTCATCCAGGTAGTGAGTAGTCAGGAAAATGGTCGTCCCTTCACGCTGTCGCAGCTCAAGTATGTATTCCCATATACGGTTGCGTGTTTGCGGGTCTAGCCCCAGCGTAGGCTCATCGAGGAATAGCACTTTGGGGTAGTGTAATAAGCCTCTGGCTAGTTCCAGGCGGCGTTTCATACCTCCGGAATAGGTACGCACCCCACTATGGCGCTTGTCCCAGAGTTCCATCATCCTGAGTACTTGCTCAATCCGCTGCTCACGAACTGAGGCAGGCACGTGATACGCCAAGGCGTGAAAATGCAGGTTCTGTAATCCGCTGAGCCGCTCATCGAGACTGGGGTCCTGAAAGACTAACCCAATTGACTGGCGCACCTGCATCTGTTGACGCACCACATCATAGCCATTAACAATGGCTTGCCCTGATGTTGGTTTGGACAGGGTACACAGGATATTGATAGTAGTTGTCTTTCCCGCCCCGTTCGGACCCAAAAAGCCAAAGATTTCTCTTGGCGCCACAGTAAAACTAATGTTATCCACCGCAACCAATTGGCCAAATCTTTTGACCAGGTTTTCCACCTTGATAATGTAATCGTTCATCTCAGCTAGCTACTATTCTAGCACGTGGCTAGCCAATTGAAAAACTACCGATAGCAGTGTAGAATAAACGGGGATAGAATCTTGCTGTGAGATGTCATGGCTAGGCTAGCTGTTCGGTAGCAGTCAGTTCCCTTTCCCAAAGCAAAATTATTGGGTTGTGCATAAGAGATGAATCCATATAGTTATACCGCTGGTGAGCCGCATTTTAACTTACAGTTGAAGAAAACAACCTCGCGGTGGTTACATTACGCCGTCGATTTTCTAACCGCTCACCCTACACGTTATGAAAAAAATAATATAGTCCGGGGTGAGTATTTCCAGCCCCGGAAAGCAAGCCACGCTCCATTGGCTATCTTACTTCACGGGATAGGCGACCGAAGCGTAATCCCCTGCCGGCTTCTGGCAAGAAGTCTGGTTAAAAAGGGAATTGCTTGTTTTATTCTATATTTGGTGTTTCACTCCAGCCGTATGCCAGAAGTTATAAGAAAGCGGCTTCCTGCCCTTACCCATGATGAGTGGTTTGAAAGCTATCAGGTCTCGGTAATTGATGTGCGCCAGGTGATAGATTGGGCCAGTGGCCGGGCAGAGATAAACCAGGAACAGATAGCATTATTTGGGCTAAGCTTTGGTGGATTCATCTCGGCTATAACTATGGGCATAGATAAACGTATTAGGGCAGGCGTGTTGGTGATCAGCGGAGGAAATTTCGGGAAAATTGGCTGGCTGAGCAGGACCTTTGGCGCCAGAATGGGGCGTAGTTACACTGAGGTTGAATACCGCCAAGCCCAGAAGCGCTATGCCCAGTACCGTGAACAGGTAGCTGAAAAGGGGTTTGAGAATGTTACCCCCGCCCAGAAAGGCTTTCAAACTGACCCTATGACCTTTGCTCCCTATCTTCGGCAACGTCCAATTTTGATGATCAATGCCCTCTGGGATGAGGTCATCCCAAGGGAGACGGCGATAGATTTTTGGGAGGCGTGTGGCAAACCGGCTATCACCTGGTTTCCCGCCACTCACGCTACCATCTGGCTTTGGTATCCCTTCATCAGTAGAAAAATCGGTCGTTTTCTCAAATCAACCCTTGAGATATAGAGAAACGGATTAGTCAGTAATCTTGATGACTGCGTTCCCCCTCACCTTCCCACCTTTAGCTAGGATTAGGACGTCTGGCAGTTCATCGAACGGGAAGACCTCTATCTCTGTTTTTATCCCTATCTTTGCCGCCATCTCCAGGAATTCCTCCCCGTCGTCTCGGGTGATATTCGCCAGACTCTTTATTGAGCGCTCCATCCACAGGTGGTTATAGTCCTTGACCTCTATAGCGGTCATATAGACTGCTGCCAGAATGAGTTTGCCTCCACTATCTAATTGGGAGAGGGCGAGCTCAACCAGGTTCCCCGCCGGAGGGAATATGATTCCGGCGTCAAACTTACCAGGTATCTTGTCCTGATATCCACCCACCCAGTCCGCCCCCAGCCCTGTCGCCCAGTCTTTATTCTTTTGTCTCCTGGTGATGGCATAGGTCTCTATGCCCAGGTATTTGGCTACTTGGAGGACATACGAAGCTGTTGGTCCAAACCCGTAAAGCCCCAGCTTATCACCCCTTTTCGTCTCACTAAGTTTTAGCGCCCTATAGCCGGCTATTCCGGGGCACATAAGAGGCGCGGTTTCGACCAAGGAGAGGTTCTCCTCAAGATGAAAGGCAAAATCTGGTGACACCGTCACGTATTCAGCATATCCGCCATCCACATCCCAGCCGGTGAATTTTGCCTCGGGGCATAGGTTTTCTCGCCCCGACTGGCAGAACTTACAATTGCCACAAGCGGAATTCAGCCAAGCTATACCAGCCCTATCGCCGACTTTGAATTTCGTCACTTCCCTCCCTACCTCATCCACAACCCCCACAATCTCATGGCCAAGGATTAAGGGCGACTTTCTCAAAGGTAAATCACCCTCAGCCACATGAATGTCGGTTCGACACACGCCACAGGCGTGTACCTTTACTCTTATCTTACCCTTCTCTATTTGGGGAATAGGCAGTTCTTGAAGTAATAGGGGTCTTGTCTCAATCGCCGCTTGCTTTTCTAGAACCCAGGCCTTCATCTCTTCAGCTACACCGTGTAGATGCTTCCATAGAAGTTTTCCGAAAGCTCCTTGAAGTTTTGACGATAATATCTTACCGCGTTGGGTAAATAATCCAGAATATCCTGGGCAGTTATGCCGTCCTCGCCCTTTTCTCCGGCGGCTAGGTCTCCGGAGAGGCCGTGGATAAAGACGCCCATCCTCACCGCGTCTCCCAGGGGTAGCCCCAGCCCGTACATGGCGGCAATAGCGCCGGTGAGTGCATCCCCACTCCCAGCCGTAGCCATTCCTGGATTGCCGCTGGGGTTAATATATACCCTCTCATCGGGGTAGCCTATGAGTGAGTGAGCTCCTTTTAGCACGATGATGGCGTTGAGCTCACTGGCTGTTTTTTGCAGTACGCTTACCTTGTCTTTGTTTACCTCGTCCACTTCCATCTTGGTGATTCGCGCCATCTCACCGCTGTGGGGGGTGAGGATGGTCTCGGCTCTCCTTTCCTTGATAAGCCTGGTCTCTCCAGCGATAGCGGTGATTCCATCGCCATCTATGAGTAGCGGGGTTTTGATTCTTTTTGCCAGCTCCCTCACCAGTTCCTGTGTCTCCTCGTTCAGGGAAAGTCCAGACCCCATAACGACCATATTCACTCCCTGTGATAACTCCAGAAGCTCCTCTTTGCTTTCCAGGGCTAAGCTTCCCGAACTTGTCTCCTTCTGGGGGATGAAGACAATCTCACTCCCTTTACTTGCCAGGAATGGTGAGATGGAACTAGGTGTGGCCAGATAAGACAGCCCACCACCAGCTTTGAGGAAAGAGAGGGCAGAGAAGTAAGGCGCTCCCAGGTAGCTTGACGAGCCAGCGATGAAGAGAACCCTTCCGTAACTTCCCTTATGCGTGTCCTTATCCCTTTGCGGGAGTTCCACAAGCTCATTTACCTGGACCTTTATCGCCTCCGTGTTATAAATGGAGGGGGGAAAGGAAATATGTGACACGTAGAGCTTGCCACACAAATCAAAGCCGGGATAAAGCATATTTCCTATCTTGGGCAGCCCATAGGTTATGGTGTAGTCGCTCCTTATTGCCGAACCCATCACCTGACCGGTATCGCCATTGATGCCCGAGGGAATGTCAACACTGAACACCTTTTTCTTACTCTCATTTATCACTTGGATTGTATCCCTATATATTCCAGCCACTTCCCGGCTGAGACCTGTGCCCAATATGGCATCAACGATAGCATCACAGTTAAAGACGGCTTCTCTGGCTTGCTCAATTGACTTGATGTCACCGACCTCTATTGGCATCTTGGAGATGATGTCAAAGTTCTTTCTGGCTGACCCCTCCAGTTCATCTCTTTTACCCAGGAAGAAGACTTTCACCTCTCCACCGGTTGAGTGAATCTTTCTGGCGACAACAAATCCATCGCCTCCGTTATTGCCGCCGCCGCAGAAAATGACGAATTTTTTACCTTTCACCCCGAACTCCGTCAAAATGACAAAATAGGCCGCCTCGCCTGCGTTCTCCATCAGCATCTCCTGGGTGATACCGAAATCACTTATCGCCTGACGGTCCAGGTTCCTCATCTCCGCTACTCGGCTTACTTTCATTTTTCCCCTCCCAGTGGCACCTTTAAATTCTTGATTATACTACCACGAGATACCTTTGAAAGCAAAGCCGCCTAACATCATCAAGTTGGATTCACGCCAGCTACTTGACGAGAAGGTGCTGATAGGGTATGATACTCTCTAAAGTGAGGCAACCGGTTGGTTTAGGCAGATGAGATTTGGTCGCAAGAAAAAGGGAGAGAAACTTTATCAAGAGTGGGCGCAGTATTCTAGCCTCCCCCCTGAGGCTATCCCGCAAGAGGAAGCCCCTCAAGATATATCAGTGAAGGCAGAGAAGAAAAAACGCCGCCCCTCTCTCCTGTATATATTGCTTTGGGTTGGAATAGCTCTATTGTGTGCCGGCTTAGCCCTCCTCTCCACCCACTCTTGCTGACTATCACATCCAAAAATCGTGTTAATTAGTGAGTGATTAACCATTATTTCAAGTTTGCCAAGTTATTCCTTAGCTCTATTAGCTAGGGAATGCTGAGTCCAAACCGGCTATTTTTCAGTTTGCCACACGAGTTGCGTACCAGAGTTAAGATTTGCTAAACTAGCTTAGATATACGGGCCGTTAGCTCAGTTGGCAGAGCACCTGACTTTTAATCAGGGTGTCACAGGTTCGAGACCTGTACGGCCTACGCTCAACCTCATCCCCCTCTGCCGACATTTTGCCGACATTTTCAATTTCCTTTATCTTAGGAAGCAGGGTATCAAGACGTTCCGCCGCTGCCTTCTGCATACCAGGCACCGTGTGGGAGTAGATATCCAACGTCGTGGCAATACTGCTATGCCCAAGCCTTTCCTGAACTATCCGTGGATGGGTTCCCGTTTTCAACAGCATGGTAGCGTGAATATGGCGTAAGTCATGTAGCCGCAGATGAGGTAATCCTGCTCGTACAACAATTTTACTGAAAGTATGGCTTACAGTATTCGGATTCAGAGGTGTACCATCCATGTGACTGAACACGAAACCATCCTCGGCCAAAGTTTTCCCCATTATTATTTGCTCTGCTTCCCGTTCGACTCTATACTGACGCAACAGTATGGCAAGGGACGGTGGTAAATCGACAGGGCGTCGACTCCGGGAGGTCTTCGGTTCTTTAATAATAATTGAGCCATCATCCAGTCTGTGAAGACTATGAGCCACATACATACAAGCTAAATCAAGATCCAAATCCTTCCATTTCAGCGCCAGAAGTTCACTCCGACGCAGACCCGTAAGCAAAAGCGTGTAGTAGAACAAATAGTAGCTGCTGTCTTGTATGGCACTTATTAGCTTAGTAAGGTCCTCCAGACCAATAGAGGGGATATCTCTACGCACTGGTCGGGGTGCACTCACTCCCTTACAGGCATTGACAGCTATTAAACCCATTCTTATCGCATCATCCAGGGATTTACTCAAAATACGGTAGTGATACTGTACGGTGCGATTACTGAGACCTCCAATCCTATGTCTACGCCCTTCTGATAGCGCTTTGGCAATATAATTCTGAATATGATGAGGCCGTAGCTTGGTAAGACGTATCCCTCCCAGATCAGGGATAATATAGCATCTTAACTCTTGTTCGTAGCTTTGCCTGGTCTTTGGTGACAAGTTGCTTGCCACATAGCTGTCGAGCCACTGCCTTAACCAGATAGCCAAGGTTAGCTGCTTTGGTTGCTTAATGTAAGTACCCTTCCTAATATTTAGTAGTAATTCAGCCAGCCGATGTTGTGCTTCCTTCTTACCACCAACAACGGTTTCAAAGTGCCGCAGGCGCTTATCTGTTGAAGGGTCTCTACCAGTATCGATGGTAATCTCCCACTTACCTTTAGACCGTTGACGAATATATCCTTTCATGGCTAACTCCCACCCTGAGTACGTATAACTGGTACCGGAGGTAGGTCTGGTTTTCCTTCCCGCTCATCGAGGTATTGACGCAGGAATTGTTTGAATTTCTTACTACCTAAGGTATTTTCCACAATAGAAAGGAACCATCTCCACCCTTCATACTCTATGTCATCGCCAGCATCCCGGGCTTTCCACAAGCGAGGAAGAAGGTCTTCAGCCACAGTTGTTAGTGCCTGTCCCTTAATAGCTTCTGTTTCCTTCTTAGCCTTCTCTTTGAGGGCACGGTTGAGGACTCGACGATCTGTTTCCTTTTCCCACTTTTGCATCGATCTTACCGTGGGAGGATCAATATTAAACCTCTCCTTAATAGCGCGTCTAATCTCGCCCCATCCCTTTCCCTCACTCCGGCTATTAAGAGCAAATAACTTTACCTCGAAACTAAATCCCATAATTTCACCCTCCATTCATATATTGTTCCGTTGCATTATAGAATTAGATATGTTATAATATGCTATTATGGCAAAATTACTGGTTATTAGCTACGAATTTAGTATACCATAGATTTTCGTGTTTGTCAAGGGGGGGGCTGTGGTAATTTTATAAAATCGAGCCTGACGGAGCCTGACAATGGTGCAGAAAGATAACTTGGACCTAACTAAACCGCTTTGCATCAGTGTTCCCGCCGCTGCCAAGATGCTCGGTGTATCGCGAAATACTGGGTATGAAATGGCACGGCTGGGGCAACTTCCAAGCATACGCTGTGGAAAGCGGCGATTAGTGGTTCCCAAAGCTGCCCTTATGAAAATGTTAGAGGAGGTAGGCGAGCGACATGAAAAAAGGAAAGAGTAATAAGAAGAAATCACCATCACGAGAGAAGTACGAGAAGGAAAACCCAACGGTAAGTGCCCGGTTGCCAAAGAAAACGCGTGAAAGACTCCGCATAGTCCTGGTCAAGTTGGGCATGAGTTTAGCGGATGCCCTAAAGGTCCTTGTCGGAGACCTTGAGGTCAAAACAAAACCCATTGACGAAGCAAGGCAGGAAGCCTATGACAAAGGTTGGGAAGATGGGATTGAGGCAGCCGAAGGTCTCTATGCGGTTTCATGTCCTTGTAGTAAATGTGGCAAAAAGAAAACAGTGACTGATGAGGATGAAAAGAAGGCCATATGCAGATTCATGATGGCAAACCGATGGCATCATGCTGATTGTAATGACCTCTATAGCTAATTCTAGCTCACAATTGTGACGATTGAAGGTGCAGGTAATGAATAAAGCCTACTTAGGGGTTGGCGAGGTACAGAGATTAGAGCAGGCAGCTGACAACCTGCGAGATAAACTCCTTATCCGGCTACTCTTTCACCTCGGCTGCCGGGTCTCCGAAGCTTTGTCGCTACAAGTGGGAGATGTTGATCTCACTCGAGGCACAGTGACCATCGAACACCTTAAGTCCCGAATCAAACTTTGCTGCCCTCAGTGTGGTGCTAGGCTGGGGAAGAGCCACAGCTTCTGCCCCAGGTGTGGGGCAAAGGTAAATAGGGTGGTAGCCACCGAGCAGGAGCACCGTCGGATGAGGACGCTGCCTTTAGATAGGGGTACTCTACGAATGTTGAAAAACTATATCAAATGTGGCGGCCCGGTGAATCGGGAAGGTAGGATGCTTATCTTTGGTATCAATCGGCACCGTGCCTGGCAGATTGTTAGGGAATGTGGTGAGAGAGCAGGATTGGGCAAACTAGTTAATCCCGAAACAGGCAGACTCCGTAATGTCAGTCCCCACCGCTTAAGGGATGCCTTTGCAGTTCACGCGGTAAAGCTCGATGATTCCGGCGATGGACTCAGGCTTCTTCAGGAACATCTTGGTCATGTCTCTTTTAACACCACCGCCAAATATCGGAAGGTAGCCGGCGAGGAACTGAAGGACTGGTACGACAGGCTCTGGAAGGAAGAGGTAAAGACGGATGGACCTTAGACCAGCAATCGGCGGTTTTCTCCGGCCATTCGGCACTGCCTGGTTCATTATTCAGTTTCTGAAGGGTAATGCGCCAGAGGATTCGAAGCGGATAGACCCTGAAGTCGGTGCTCCAATGACAGACATTCACTTTGAATACAAGAGCGCTCTCCACAGGGCGCATGCCAGGGATTCCGTAGAGAGGGAAGAGGAAAGGCGGATAATTAAAGGTCAGCCCGCCTACACTGAAGAAGAGTATGCGGCGCGATTAG
>DAOUFA010000062.1:0-21592 GCA_034430355.1 Dehalococcoidales bacterium | reverse complement strand
CCAATGACAGACATTCACTTTGAATACAAGAGCGCTCTCCACAGGGCGCATGCCAGGGATTCCGTAGAGAGGGAAGAGGAAAGGCGGATAATTAAAGGTCAGCCCGCCTACACTGAAGAAGAGTATGCGGCGCGATTAGAGTATTACTTGAGTCGTATCCCCTATAAGCTGCTTAAGATGAGATATTCCAGCTTTACCCGGTATTTCGGCCATTTGAAGCGCTTGGGGTGGGTTGAAGAGACAGGCAAGACTGAGCCATCGGCTATTCAGGATGACTATCCGCCGGCACCTCCCAGGGTGTACTATCGACTCACCGATGCCGGTAAGAAGGCGTCCGCGGCTGAAATATCAGATCCTATAATGACTCTTTACCATTACTCCAGAGCACAGAGAAGCGCCAAAAACCGTTCATATATCAGGGCATAGATAAAAAATCATTCAATGCCCCAAAACGAACCCCTAGATTTATATTTCAGAGCTTCATATTATCTCCACAATTCCCGTTCCACGGAAAGCCCCCTTATGGGGGGCTTTTTATTGTCCAAGAAAAGGTCTCTTTCATATAGGTAGGAGGGGGGAGGATGCAATTGCTTCCTCACATATAACAAAAGCCTATTTTGTTTAATAATGAAGCTAGAAAACAAAGCACGTTAACAACTTAATAGAGCCACTAGAAGCCAAATCTGGACGCTTGCCCAGTCTGGGCAAATGAAATGCCCTAGCCAGAAGCAACCTAGCTAGAGCAAATCTAGCGAAAGGCAGGTAAACCGCACAATGCTAGACTGGAGCAAGTATATCGCAATAGCTGAAAAATTTCAACACAAAGCAAAGCGTCAAGATAGAGGCGACTTAAACCACAATATAATTGTAAGCCTTGCCAATGTCCAAATCAGGCTAGACGGTAATGGTGGCGGTGAGTTATCCGAGTTAGCTATGCTACGGATAGCCTCTTATGAGTGTAAAAAGTATTGGCGAGCCGAATACCGTAACGGTAGGGTTATAAGTCTCAATACGATTATAGCTGACGGTGAAGGCAACACTACGGAGCTAATAGACACTCTAGCCGACGACAAGGCAATTGACCTTGAGGCTTGGCTTGACCGTAGTGTGTGGGAGTTAGGCTTCCCCGACAGGCTAGTGAACATTGTCCGTAAGAGGCTATACGGGATACCGCTTGACCACAGAGAATGGTGCTATTTGAGCCGATTTAGGCAAAGGGAACAAAAAAGCCTATTTTTAGTGAGACAAAACGCCCCCTAAAATGTCCTATATATAGTAGAAGCACCGATTATGCTAGCGGGTCGCAGATAATCGGTCAACTTACTACTAGGCAAAGCCGATAGACTTGCCCACTATCGGATAGCCAAAAGGGGGTGTTCTAATAGAACAACTGAATATTGAGGGCAAGCGTTCAGGTGAGGGCTTTGTTGCTCACAAGGCTATGCTGGTAAATGCTCTATCAAGAGCAATAGCCGATAGAGTAGTGCTAATGGACTTGACCATAGGGCGTAAAGGCTTACTCGGATACCTAAAGGCTTTAGGCGGTAGTAATGTAGTCAAGGTTATACCGTCTAACGGTAGTGCTAGCGGGTCGCAGGCTACCGATAAGAGGCTTAAAGTTATCTGTGGAGCTAATACCAGCACCATAACCGATAGCGACTGGATAGGCGACAAAACGCCTATGACGCTGTGTGAGGTTAGGGTTAGTCCGTCTAATACCGTAACGCCTAATGTCGGAGCTATTGAGCTAGCCGAGGCACTTAATAGAGTATTACCGTTTACCTCAAAAGATGACAACCGACCAGTTTTAGCCTGTGTCAACTTTGTGGTAAAAGACGGTAAATTAACTCTTGTCGGTGCTGATGGCTTTAGGCTAGCAGTAGTTAGCCTTGATTATGCTGATGGTGAAGGACAAGCCTTGATTAACCGAGACAACCTCAAAGGTATTGCTAACGCCCTACGCAAGGCAAAACGGGTTAGGGTTAGCTTTGAGGCAGGCGGTGATACTATTGGCGGTTATAGCCTCATTATAGACACCGAGTTAGCTCGTTATAAGTGGCAAGGCGTCAATGGTGATTATCCCGACTACCAAAAGTTGATACCTACCGAGTTTAACACCATTGCCTCTTTTGATACCGTAGAGGCAATCAAGGCTGTTAACTCACTCAAAGCGTTGTCGGATAATCCCAAAGACTATCCTATTGACCTAAGCATTGGCGACGGTAAGATAGTTATGGCTAATCCCGACGACAAAGGTCAAGCCGAGCTAGTAGCCGATACCAATGGTCAAGGCAAGGTAAGGATAGACGGTAGCTATTTGGCTAGTGTCTTAAAGGCTTGTGGCGGTATGGTAGAGTTTAAGCTCACCAATGCCTACTCACCAATGCTCTTTAACCAAAACGGTTATCAAGTGGTAGTTATGCCAATGCTAACCAATGAGGCTAATGCGCAAGTTAGACGGGATAGAGAAGCTAAACAAGCCGAGCCTACCCCTTCCCCCTCTGAAGGGGAAGCGGTAGCCGAACCAGTAGCCGAGCAAGCCGAGACTAGCCAAGAGCCGACACAAGAGCAAGCTGAGCCTACCGAACCAGTAGCCGAGCCTGTAAAGGTAAAGCGTAGCCGAGCCAAAGAGCCAATTAAAACCTAGTAGAACGCTATAGCCCGAAATGAACAGCCACGCAAAAGAGCGGGGGATGACCCCGCTTTTTTGCTTTTTTCAGGGGGTTATGCTCCCCCAGCGTGGGAGTGTAACCCCCTTTTTGTGGCTAGAGGGGAGAGATATGGACATAGTTTACCCGTGTAAAAACACCAGAAAGTGCTACTGGCTTTGTAGAGGGTGTCTTAAAGGGCACAGCCACCGATGTTCTCCAAAGTGTCCTGGTTACCTCTCTATAGCCAAAGTCAAAAATGCCCGGAAAGGAGGTGAAATATGGCTATCAAGTGGAGTGCGGTCAAGGTGAGTGCGGCTATGGATGATGTTGAGGCTCAAATCTCGCTAGCCGACCAATTCTTTGCTGAAGCTCGGAAGAAGGCTAACAAGGCTCGTAATATCCCTAACCTGCCTCAATATATTGACCATCGCCTCATCGGTCTGGTTGAGGAGATTAACCGAATTGACTGCATCAAGGACAGGATTGAATCTGTCCGCCGTGACATCCCTGACGGAGCGATAGAGGCGGAGCAGGAACAGGCTAAATACGGTAGCCAGCAATCGCTAATCTAATCGGCTAGCTTGATTTAAGCGAATCCGAAAGGGTAACTATACCCAAAATCAAGAGGAAAGGAGGTGAGACATATGACATACAAACTGATGCTCTTTGTTGCATTCATCGGGCTGGGATTGTATTTCTTCGGATACACCCAAAACTCGGTTGCTATGCAGGTTGCCGGGGGCACGCTCACTGGTTCAATGTTTGCCGTCTATATGCTCAGGAAACTAGCAAGGAGGTGACAACTGAATATGGCTCAATCAATTGAGAAGGGCATCTCCGACATCGTGGGTGTCTTTACCGACCCTATCATCGTCTTCCCTGGGGGCTGGGGAGATACCCTTCCCGAGTGGCTAAAGAACGCCATTACCCTGGAGAGACTGGAGATGAATATGAGGGCACTCAAAGGAGAGGAGATGACTGGTACCGATGCCGAAGCCTGTGCTTATCTGTACACGGCTGCGTTGACTCAGCCGATGGACCACGACTGGGGGCAAATCTACCTTTACATTGCTGGCAAAACCTACCGCCGATGGCGTAAGAGTGAAATCCCTAGCGATATCGGTGTGGACTCGCTCAGCGATGACCAGATGAGCGACCTCAATCGGCTCAAGGAGTGGCTCTACCAGAAGCGGACCCAGGCAAGGCTTGACCGGGAGCGAACTGAGAGAAGGCAGAGAAAGGAGGAAGAGGCAGCCGAGAGGAAGACTGAGCAGCCAGCACTGTTTGAGTTCTAGTGGTCAACTAAGTAATCAGAGGGTCGAGCCCTTCATCTCGACCCTCTTTTTTTATCTCTGCGTCTGCACAAAACAAGCTAATGTGCAACAATAAAAAGAGGTCGAACTCTTGTTCAACCTGCAATGCACGCAAACTCAAAGAGCAGCATCGATCCTGCATGAGCTGCTATTGCACTGTTTGGCATGCTTGGTTGCTCGGCTGCTACTGAACCGTCTCTACCCCGAGGCTTTGCTTCCCTCAGGCGAGCTTTCCAGCCACATCGACCACCCGCTTGCCCAATTTCTTGCACTCTGCGACCGCTGCTTGATCAGGGGAGCCTACAGCTGGTGGCAGTTCAACACCTAGCCGTAGATTACCCTTGCCCCTTGCCGAAGTCTAAGGGAAGAAAGCGAGCTGATTGGTTCACCTTATCAGCTATCTTATGGCAATGGGATAGTCCAGTCGCAGGCGCCACTGACGAGGATGCTGTAGTCAGCTTCTAGACCTCCTTTGAGAGTCATCAGCTCGCCGCCTATTCCGGGTATCCAGAAGACCCATTCAGTGCTGTTCCACCACCAGACTCCCTGTACCTCATCTGGAATGCTAGCAAGGTCAAGGTCGGCCAATACTACTTCCCCAGTGTAGGCGTCGGGGAGATGCTTGGGGAAGAAGCCAGCGGTGTTAAAAGTCCAGGTGTGGTCTGTGGTGAAGCCCATGGTAAACTGCTGCTCACTACAATAGGGACCCTCGGCATCGTGATTATCCCAGGTCTTTACCTTCCAGTAGTAGGTCTGGTTCTTGACAAGGGTTATGCCTGCATAGGAGACTTCACTGGCGCTGCTGCTGACCTTGCCCGAGTCCCACATATCTCCATTGTCGGCAGCGAGAGATGCTGAAGAAGAAGCCACGAGAATCTGATAGGTTCCCTGAGTGTCGCCGCCATCAGGGTCAAAGAATGTCCAGCTAAACTCAGGTGTTGGGTCAGTAACCCCAGTCGGGTTGGTCACTCCCTCACATAATGGAGAGGCAGAAGCGTTCGGTGGATTGTTAGGCGCCGGCTCAGTGGTGAAGCTCTTATCCTCTTCGTAGCTGGTGCCGTCACCAACTGCTTTGGCCCTGAAGTGATAGGTAGTATCAGGTGACAGGCTGGGCAGGCTGAAGCTGAATGGGCCGGTTGTGTTCATTACCTCTGGCGTAGTTTCACTGCCATAGGCGGTAGTTTCTCCCCACTCGAAGGAGACATCCACTGTTGAGGCAGTGCCCAGGTCATCCAGATTGCCGTTTAAGGTGGCTGAGCTATCGGTTATGTCGGAGGCATCGCCGGTGGTTACCGAAGGCGTTATTGCCGCCACTTGAATCACACTAACCGCGAAGTGTTGACTTCCCGAGTAGCTCCCACCCCAGGTCATCTCATGATTGCTGTGGTCCCAAGCATCGTGGATATAGACAATATTGCCTGTTGTGTCGTACCCGTAGCCCAGCATGGTGTGGCCTTCGACGTGAATAAGCACCGGTCGCCCGGCATCAACTTCCGCCATAAAGTCGTTAAAAGTAAACCCCAAGCTTGGGTCAGAGCCTTGCCCCTGTATATACTGGTTAAAGTTTGTTACCACGCTATAACCGCGCGATTCAGCGAATAGTCTCAGACCGTGACAGCCATCCCGTTTTCCATCAGGCGATAGGTCAGGGTCAACCCAAGGACTGCCATCTGTATAGAAACCAAAGATAGTGGAGCCATCTACGTTACCAAACGCAGACTGGCTGGTCCCCATAAAATCGCCCGTGCAGTCCTCATGGGTATGCTCTGTCCAGCCGTTAACAATCCAGGGGTCTGGACCGGGGTCGAGATACTCTATCCAGTAGTCATCCACATGCCCCCGCGTCGCTCGTCCATCTATGCCGTCACGCGTGGCGCTCAGTGGGCACTCACCGGGAGAGCCACCAATTCCTGGGCCCCAGATGGAATTGTACAGGGGACAGACTCCGCCATTGGTGGGTCCAGTATACATATCGCTGTAACCAGTCCGGTCATAATAGCCAAATAGCATAGCCGCCGAGGTAGCCGAGCACCCGTAGCTCCAATCAAAGGCGGGCACCTCGCCGAGAGTATTAATCCCCATCTGAACACGGGGCTCAGGGACGATGGCTACCGCTGCCCTGATTTCAGGTGGCCGTCCGGGAAAATTAATTACATCTATCTGTCTTCCGTCTTCATCATCAACAAACGTCCTGACTAGATACGGATTTTCAGTCTCGGCAGCCGCTGGACCGGCGCTGAAGAGAAAAGGAACACTACTACCTATGAGCAGTACCGCAGCAATAGCAATAACTAAAAAGGTACCCCCGAGCTTCTTCATGTAACCCCCGCATATTAGCTATTTAGCTATCCTCTGGTAACCTTGAAGCGCAGGTGGGGCAGGGCTGATGATGCCTCTTGTCGCCTAATTTATGTGCTACAATCTCAGTTTACTCCTCTTGTGGAGTGTCGTCAACGCGCGCACCTCCTGCCGACTCGTAATCACGAAAGCGCGCCAGGTCGGTTTGAAATCTCCTAAATCAAGGCTCGCTCCTTTTTTCAGGTGACACTTAACCGTCTTCAGGGAGCAAGAGCAAGCCCTAAAGTGTCCATTACATTTTGTCTTCAATGTGTCCCATTTTTGCTGACGATTCACACAGTAGAGCCAGGCATATAACAAAGGTAGTAGCTAACGTGGCAAGTAGTGTAACTATGGCTGGTTCCATTGGTAAATCCTCCAGAAGGGCAATCGAAAAGCTAGAAGCAAGTTCTTCAGCGAATCCGATACAACAGTTGGTAAAGTAGGCTCACCCCCGGTTAAGGCCACCTTCGGCGGAGCGTAGTAGTGGCTGAAACCCACCTTAAACCTGGCCAGGGTACCATCGGCAGTCAGCTTTTCCAGAAGAGCTGATGCTTATCCGACATCATTATTCTCTATTTTGGCGGCAACTTCCCAAACAGTGACAGGCTTTCTTTCACAAGGCCGTGATGTCACCAGCTCATCAACTGAGAAGTGCCGGAACTTTTCAAATCCGTCATTCACCTGAAGGTTCGTAACAACCTTTGGAATCAACATGGTTGTAGCCATCGGTTCTATCCTCCTTCCGCCAGTTATATGACGGTCTTCATACCAGGGTGTGAAACCTTTTGCTCCTTCATTTTTGACTGCTTAGATTTTGATTCTGGCGGCTCTTTGTCGCCTGAGTCCGCATCAAGTGGTCTCAAGGTAGATTATTACCGCCTTAATAATGCTAATTGTCAGATTTCTTGCTGGTTCAGGTAGCTTATCAATCCGGGCAAAGTGAGACCTCAGTTGGGGGTCACCAAATGTAGCCTTAGTATCGTAGTCCATATCCTCGAGCAGACCAGCTAGCTGCCACAGATATTCTCGCTTGACACCAAGATAGTCTGCCAGCTGATTCAGCGAAAATAGGGTCGGCTGGTATTTTCTCTTGATGATATTGTGAACAGTCCCTGGGCTGAGACCGGATTTTATGGATAAGCTGCGGAGCGATAACCCCCTCTCCTTACACTGTTGGAGTAGGAAGTCACCTAGCTCTTTATTCGACAAATACCATTCCCCAATCTATACAAATTAAAGCCAATCCCCTATTAGAGCGGTTTTACATCGTAGTACTTTGGCGTCTTCCATATCTCAAGTACTTGCACGGTGTCTTATCTAATTTCATGTTAAGACAGAGAGCCATCGCAGGGTATAGTGCTACTATGATATCTTCTCAAGAGGCAGCGTGATATCTGGTATAGGGGTAACACGGCATGGACAAAAGCAACAGCGCGTGAGATAATTTAGTGAAGAACATAAGAAGATTGCCAGGACCCAGTCAGGAGACAGAAAAGATATCGGGATGCGAGAATGCACACGGAAACGACGAGAGTAACCATCACTGAGGATGAGCCCCTCTTTCGGGAATTATTACTTCGCGCTTTAGCTGCTGAGCCGAAGATTAAAGTAGTCGGCACGGCGGAGGATGGCGAGAAATCGGTTCAACTTGCCAGAGAGACCAGACCCGATGTAGTACTTATGGACATTGAACTCCCGGGCGAGATGGACGGTATCGAGGCAGCACTGATAATCAAGAGAGAAATGCCGGAGACCGGTGTTGTTATCCTCTCTTCACACAGTGACCGGCACTATGTGACAAGTTTGCCTCTTGAAGACATCCGGGGGTGGGCATACCTCCTAAAACAGACAGTGCCGGATCTGGCAGAACTCATACGTGCCATCCAAGGTAGTAAGATAGGTATGGTGGTTCTGGACCCTGCGGTGCTGGCAAACCTGCGTCCCCGGCAGAACTCAGCAGTGGCCCGACTGACTCCCAGACAACAGGAAGTACTTGAATTGATAGCCGAGGGCCATAACAATGCTGTAATAGCCCAACGGCTAATACTGTCAGAAAAAACAGTGGAGACTTACATTAACTCCATCTATCAGGAGCTAAATCTTTCCAACGAGCCGGAAATTCATGCCCGGGTTAAGGCTACCCTTCTTTACCTGGAATCCTCTCAGAAATACTAGTTATACGGTTAAGAATCATCAGGCTAGCACTATATTATTTACCCCAGCAGTACTGTATTCTTTTCATAAAGACGAATATATTCTATAAGAATAGATACCTTCAGTGAAGGAGCAACACTTGGTGTATCGAGTTATCGTGGCTGATGATGAGTCTGACTTTAGCGACTGGCTGCGTTCGCTGCTGGATAAAAGCGAGGACTTCGAGGTACTGGGACAGGCTTATGACGGCGCGGAAGCCATTAACCTCATCTCATCAACAAAGCCGGACGTGGTAATAGCAGACATATATATGCCTGAACCGGATGGTCTGGAAGTGACCCGATACGTTCACCGCCACTTACCCGACGTCAAAGTAATACTTATCAGCACTTCTGAGGAGCGTATCTATGAAAAATTAGCCAGGGAAGGTGGCGCGCTCGCCTTTATTCCAAAATCTAAGCTCTCGCTGGATACTCTACTCCAGACTCTGCAAGAGGAACTAGAGCCGTAACTTCGGTTCCCTTACCCGGAGCACTGCTTATCACACAGCTACCCCCCACCACTTCAGCATAATCCTGCATCATTAGTTTTCCCAGACCGGCAGAAGCGCTTTCCATATCGAATCCCTGGCCATCGTCCCGTACTGTGAGGCCAAGCCATCCTTCGGAAGATAGTTCCAGCTTTACAGTTATTCTGCTGGCCTTTGCGTGCTTAGTCGCATTGACCAGAGCCTCTTCAGCGATACGGTATGCTGCCAGCCTTACCTGTTCTGTGATGAACCTGGGATTGGTTCTCTCCTGCCTCTTAAGCTCTTCACTCAGTTCCATATCAATAGATTTGGCCGTTTCAAAGTGGTCTACCAGAGATTGTAATGCCGGGACAAGCCCCCTGCGCAGAATAGAGGGAAATAGCCGATGGCTGATGGGACGTATATAGCCCTCCAGCACCTCCTCCAATTTTTGGCGCAGGTCAGCTACCTCCACGGTCATCTGCTCTGACGGGGAAGTTCTCTCGATATCCGCTAGTCGGTGCATTAGAACGATAAGCCTATTCTGCACTGTTCCGTGAAGCTGCTGAGCAATATCCCTGCGCAGGGACTCTTGCATAGCTATAATACGCTGCCGTGACTGCTGTACCTCCTCCGCCCTCGCTTGAGCCGCTGCCTGCTCCATCCGTGCTTCCTCCAGCCGCTTGCGCTCGGTAATGTCACGCATGATGGAAGTAAAGAAGACTCCGTCTTTCGTCTGCCATTGGCTATCAGAAATTTCTATCGGGAATTCGCTGCCATCTTTTCTGAGGCCAACTCTCTCGGCTACGGCTTCGCTGCTTTGCATTTCTCCTGATGCAACTGTCTTCTTAAATGCATCTTCAAAAATTGTGTGGAACCGTTCAGGCATAAGTATGCTAACTGATTTGCCACTTATCTCATCACTAGTGTAACCAAACATAGCTTCAGCAGCCCTATTCCACAAGATGACATTACCCTGACTGTCAGTAATGCTGATGGCATCCTTGGCTGTCTGTACTACGGAGCGTAATCGTTCCTCACTCTCCCAGAGCACCTCCTTTACTCGCTTGCGTTCGGTGATATCCTCTATAATGGCATCAAAATATAGAATCTTGCCGGTATCATCTCTCACCGCAATCACTCTATCCAATACCGCTATTTCAGTTCCATCCTTTTTCCTCCATTGCAGTTCCACTGTTACCGCCCCCCTAGCCAAGGCTATTTCCTCAAGAATGGCTTCTCTTTCTTCTGGATGCACATACAACTTAGAAATATCAATCTTTAGCAACTCTTCCCGGGGGTAGCCGGTAATCTCTTTCGAGGCTGGATTTACTTCCAAGACCCTTCCCGGGGTTCCTGGCGTTGACCTAAGTATGCCTAACTTAATATTGTTTACCAGGCTTCTATACCTTTCTTCAGAGTCTTTTAGCGCTTCTTCCGCCTGCTTGTGCTCGGTGATGTCAACAAAAGAACCCAACCTGCAAATAGGCCTGCCAGCTTTATCTCTAGCCACGCTTGCTGACAGCTGGACATCGAAGATTGAGCCGTCTTTCCTCTTGGCGACTAGTTCACCTACCCAGCCTCCTCTATCCATCGCTGCTTGCATTACCTCCACAGCCTGTTCTGCTACCTGCCAGAATTCTACAGCATTCTTCCCCAGAATCTCCTTCTCATCGGCATATCCCCACATTCTGAGAAAGGCATGGTTTACGTAGGTCAAATTACCTTCAAGGTCAGCTATGGCGATAGCGTTGATGGACGAGACAATAGCATTATCCTTAACCCTCAGCTCCTCCTCCGTCTGCTTGCGCTCGGCTTCGGATGCCTCTAGTTCTTTAATCCGCTGGCGCATTTCCTCAAGTTCTTTCAGGAGCGGCTCTTTGGTTTTGCCTTCGTCCTTTCGCATCTTCCCCCTCCTTTATATTAGTATCAGGATATTGATATTAACGGTCCTCGTTTCATCTTCAGCTACTCCTAAATTGAGGTTAGAAGGCCGTCGTGTTATGGTCGTCTCACACTTATTATGTTGCGTTTTAAGCTTAGTCCGCCCTTATGTAATTGTCAATTTCCAACTTGAGCCCATAGTTAAGATTCGTTTGCACGCATGCGTCAATTGTGTACCTCTTGACCATGGCTGTAAAGTCTCCTTAATAGCCCACCTGCACTTCGTGTAGTTAGTTTTGTTCAAATGAAACGGACACCAGCCACCGTCATATTAGTTAGCAGTCCCAGTGCGCCTTTTTCATCTCCCCAGCTCCTAAACTAAGGCTACGATTACTGGTTACCCTGACAGCCATCTCCGGTTCGCTTGCGCTTACAGCCTAGCAAGACTTTCTGATTTGTCAATAGTTAGCAGCTTTTTAACATCTCACGCGCCATTGCTTTTGTCTATACCGTGTTACCCCTATACCACATATCATGCTGCCTCTTGAGAAGGTATCAGGAAGATTAAGAAGACAAAACAGATAGTAGCACTATACTTCGCAGTGGTATGACTTTGTAAAATGTGACCATGAGCACACAAGAAGTTCCTATAGTTTCATTTCTGAAGGAGGTAATGCGTCGGCGGAAACGCTTGCCAAGTCAACTGGCGTCCGATTTGAGTGTGAGCCATGCTACAGTCAGCCGCTGGCTTAGGGCTATGGATGTTCCCAATATCCGCTCCTGTCAACGCTTGGCTACATATAGTGGTATGCCCGTGGCGAAGGTTCTTTCCATTGCCGGGCACCTACCCAGAATAGCTGACAGGAGGCCTGCCGATTGGCCCGAGTTCCGTGAGTATGCTCGCCAGATGTATCCAGATGAACTCGATGAAGACCTGGTTACCATGATTGAGGACTTGATTGAACGTCGGAGGCGGAAGAGATATGGTGCAGAAAATTCCAAAAACTAACGATGCTTGGTTTCTAGAAGACCTGAGACGTCGCGACCCTAGCGCTATCACCGAGCTATACAATGCCTATGCCAACCGTATTTACTCTCTGGTATTCAACCAGGTAGACAGAAACCACGAGGTAGCCCAGGATATCGTTCAAGAAACGTTTGTCGCTGCTCTGAAATCAGCAGCCAAGTTTCGCGGTCAGAGCAAGGTGTATACCTGGTTGTGCAGTATCGCTAATAAAAAGGTCTCGGACTTCTACCGCCGCCAGAAGCGACAAGCCAAGTACCAGACTACTAAAGCATTAGAGCTTGACCAACTCGGTGGTGAGGCGCTTGCCTCCGACGCCGTTGAGTCTCAGGAGAAGCACGAAGTCGCCAGGCAAGTCTTGCTCAGCCTGCCATTGCATTACAGGCAGGTGCTCATACTTAAGTATGTTGAAGAAATGCCAGTCTTGGAGATAAGCCAAATTATGGGACGGTCATCGAAGTCAATTGAAGGACTGCTAACACGGGCTCGAAACGAGCTACGAGACAAGCTGGCTACACGAAGTGAGGGATAACAGCAGGTAAAAGCGACTACAATAACAGAGGTGGAAATGGCAGATTTCACCAGCGAAGACGAAATTAAAGAACTACTTAAATCGGTATGTCAACCGGCAGCTCCCTCACCTGAATTCAAGAACCAGATGCTACAGGACCTGATTCGTGGTGTAGGTAGTAGCGCCTACGGCGTAACCCGTCCCCGCTGGAGGCAGCCAAGGTTGGGGGTGTCCATCGCCGCCGCAGTAATTTCGGCAGTTATCGGCTATGGTATCTGGCTAGGGCAGGCAGTAGGAGCTACGCTGGTCCCATAAGTCACACCCTCAGTAAATGCACTGTTTCCCTGGTACCACTTTGAGTCAAGGTATCTTCGTCCCTTGGCGTTATGTATGACCTGCAAGTAGACTGGTGGGCAGGAAAGGCTGCGGCTTAATATCCTAGATTTTGCCCGAGCTAGGTAGCGATGCTCCAAGAGACACAATTTGTCAGAATGTGCACTTGCTATCCGAAGAACCTGTGCATTTGGTCTATTGGAAGTTCTCCTGCTGAGGCATGCTGAGGGTGATTATAGCATCGGGTGTCCCGCTGACCCCAAGCGTTATCTACCCGTGTAGCAACTTCTCTAACTATCTCAGCGATTGCAGAATCGTCTACAGCGGGACTCCTTAGCTGTTTTATGATTTGGATATTGTGTTCTGGATTGAGCGGACGATACTGACGCATGCCTAGCGGTCCAGCCCAGCCTTTGCCCAGACTATACAATAGGGAGCCCTCTGTACATTTCATGTTTAGCATTACTTTAAACGGGCTATGTACTCCTTCTAGCCTATGTAGCTCTACGACAAAGCCTAGAAACTGCCAAAAGAATCCGATCATCGGTACGTATGCAAAATAAACATCACCTTCGTACTTCTTAGCAAAATTAGCACCTAGTTCAATATATCCGTTTCGGTTAATGCGTAAGAACCGATGAAGGAATTTGCGCTGCCTGTCTGCAGTGAAGTATTCTCCGTCTGTGAGTATGATACCATCTAGGGTTGTTCGCTTCTCTGTTGGTAGAAAGATACCCCTTGGGTCAGGTGGATATCGCCTGCTGTTAGGTTCTAACCAACCCCAAAGCTCATCTTTCCCAGTATCAATCAGGTCATCTGTCAGGAAATCGGGACAGGCTACGAATGTCGAAAAATGGTTTGCAGGTGCTTCGTATTGGCCAAAATCTTGTTCTCCTTTAACAAGCATTCCGAGCTGTCTAGTATAATTATTTTCAGCGAATGTAGTGCCTGATGGGTCGTTGTAGCCTTGAGAGGATAAGTATTCAATAGTCTTATTGCTTATCCTTGCTCCTTTCTCAAACATTTCCCTTACCTCATACTCTTCTGCTGGTAGTGATTCAAAGTGATGCCTCTTGAAAATCCTCCTATAGTATCTGTTCTCCCTTTGGCAGGTAACCATATGGGGCATCCTAATACTCATGGGCACGTGCACTACTATAATACATAAATCTGAATTCGGAATGGAAATAGCCTTAATGTCCGTAAGAACCCGTTGTGCTACGTTTGAAATAATAACTTGTTCGACCCATTCCTCTACCTTTTGCCTTTCAAGCATTCGCTCTGTTCCACAAGGAGGGTGAACAGGTTTACCCTGCCTTTCTTCTATACCAATTATCAAGTATCCCCCTTGTGAATTAGCAAACGCACATATATCCTTTGCTAATTCTGCCTTGTCACGTTCTGAACCTGATATCGTCTTCTTGTAGTCTAGTATAATGCTTTCGGGTTCACCTGACGATGTCAAATACTCGATGTCCTCGTACTCAAGTTCTGACACTGGCTTGGTTAGGAACATGGTTTAGCTTCCACCTATTTCAATATCACTCCATTATGTTTAAGGATAGTCCTACACAACTTGACTGTCAATGGCGGTGGTGCTTGAATGTGTCCAAATAGCCAGAGTCAGGTGAACAATCAGCCAGATTGTTCACCAGGGATTGACGAGCATGAGTATTGAGAAGCACTTTAACTCCTTCTGCCCACCCGTATCACATACAAGGGAGTTTCATTCTCTGGAATGCCAAAGATTTCCCTGACCCGGTCATCATTGAAGGCGCCACGAGTAGCTGTTCTATCTTACTGGTTATCGCCTTACGCTCCGAACTGTTCTCCCATATCTTCCAGGTCGGCGTAATGCCAGGTACTGATTACTAGAAACAGGGACGGTTGACCGAGCGACCTGAGTGTCCCGCCGGAGACCAGCCACATTGCTGCAGCCAACCATCGCCATTTTTGAACACTCCTCTACGTTAAATGGCTTGCAGCGAAGCTAGCGCTCTTCATGCTAGCTTCGCTGCAAGCCTACACTTATACCCTCTAGTATAAACCCACAGTGTGGGACACTACTGCACCACTGGGCCCGGCATTAGCCCGACGAAGTTCAGGGTAAAGGTTAGCGAGCCACCGGGAGCCAGGTCCTGTGCTGGTGACGGTGTAATATTGTATAATTGCATCCCTTCGGGACCACCAGAATTATAGTTAAGGGTATACTGTCCAGACGGGCAGTTGTCAAAAGTATAGGGTACAGAGCCATGGGAATCTACGTATGGGCCGGCCAAGGTATAGCTGACATCCCCTTCCCAAGGTGCGCCATTAAGGGTAGCTAGGACGGTGACAGTGCCCCTGGCCTCAGAAGTGAAGTTCAGGGTAAAGGTTATCATGCCACCGGAAGTCAAGGTCTGTCTTGCATGTGGCGATACGCCCATAAATGTCGCCCCGATTGGGCCACCAGACTTATAGGTGCAGGTGTAGTGCCCCGGTGGCATATTATTAAGGGTATCGGGCATTGTACTGCTGCAATCTGAGCATGGTCCGCTGATGCAGTAGCTAATTGGCCCGGAACCAGGCTGAGTTGTCCAGGGCCTACCATCAAGGAGGGCGTTGAACATTATTGTGCCAGTGGTCTCCTGGGAATGGAATACCAGGGTAAAGGTTATTGTCTGACCGTCACCTAGCGTCTGGGTTGCTGATGGGTCGATACGGTACAAGCTTGCTCCCGAAGGCCCACCTGACCGATAGGTAAGCGTGTAGGTCCCGTCAGGCAAGTTGGTAAGCGTCTGAGGTACCGAAGACTCAGCATCTTGGTATGGGCCACTGATGATATAGCTAACAGACCCATTCCATGGCGAACCATCTAGGGTCGCCTGAATTCTTATCGTACTGGTAGCTTCCGAATCGAAGTTCATGGTGAAGGTTATCGTTTCATCAGCCGATGCGGTCTGTGTTGGCTGTGGTGTAATACTGATAAGCCTTGCCCCGGACGGACCACCGTAGTTATAGCCTAAGGTATAGGTTCCAGCCGGCAGGTTGCTAAAGGTCGCACTTACTGAGTCGTGAGAATCCGTAAGTGGTCCGCTTATAGTATAGTTAACCTTCCCCGTCCATCTGCGGCCGTCCAGAGTTGCCTTGACCTTTATCGTACTGGTATTTTCCGAATGGAAGTTCATGGTGAATGTCGTCGTCTGACCAGCCACTACGGATTGTGTCGGTTGTGGTGTAATACTAGCCAATGCTCCCCCCGCGGGACCGCCCGAATTATAGCCTACGGTATAACTTCCCTCAGGTACGTTGCTAAACGTTTCGGATACAGAAGACCCGGAATACCCCTGTGGCCCGGTTATGATATAGTTGACCTTCCCTGTCCAAGAGGCTCCGTCAAGGGTAGCCTCGACCCTTATCGCGGCAACAGCCTCTGTCTGGAAGTTTAAGGTAAAGGTTATCGTGCCCCCAGCGGACAATGTCTGAGTTGATGTTGGTGCAATATCGGAGAAGGTTGCCCCCGCGGGACCACCTGAGCTATAGCCTACGGTATAACTTCCGGCAGCTACATTGCCAAAGCTCTGGGTTACCGAAGAGCCGGAGTAGGCCTGTGGGCCACTTATGGTGTAGTTAGCCCCTCCCGCCCAGGAGGCACCATCAAGGGTAGCGTTGATCACGATAGTACCAACTTCAGGCTCCGGCGGTGGTGGGGCACCCGGTGTCTGAAAAGACCAAGCGGCTGACCAATTTGATATCTGACCGCCCTTACTGGCATTTACCTTCCAGTAATAGGTCTGGCCCTCGCTCAGCTTGCCCTCAGGTATGGAATAGCTTGGACTGCTCAGGCTTGATTCATCCAGTATCAGCTCTTGGAGATTACTTTGAGCTGATACCTGAAGTCGAAACGAAGCATCAGCATAATTGCAGTTCCAGGCCAGTATCGGCGCCAGTGATGAAACCTCACTGCCGTTTGGTGGCGATTGTAGAGTAACCGTTGGCGCTACTATCGGCTGGGCACAGCCCAACAGAATGACCATGCCCACCAGCAGGAATACGGCATACTTCCTATATTGCTTCATTTTTACCTCCTAAGTTCTGTTTTTGTTTGGGCTCTTCGCCAGACAAGCGAGAATATCCTCTAATTTAGATGATAACACCCGACGCTAATTTTTGTCAATAGTCCATATTTCTGCCAATTTGAGCTAACAAATTACCCGCCAGGTAGCAGAGGAAAGAGGAGGAGGTAGCCAAGAGGAAGCTGAGCAGCCGTCACTATTCCGTTCTAGTATTCCTCAAGTTCAATAGGCTTGGTAATCTGTCTTGACATCAGCCAGCCCGCTAGCACAGCTAGAAGTACCGCGCCAATAGTCACCAGTATAATCGTAGTCCTCAGTTGCCCCACCTCAGCGTCGATATCTGCTAGAGGTCTCTGGATTAGTACACCCCATCCCAGTTCCCTGATGGGCGTATATGACCCAAGTACCTGACGTCCTAACTCGTCTGTATAACCCTTCATTGTCCCTTCTTGACCAGCTAGAACCGCTTCTACAGCAGACAACCTGGCTAGGTCAAGCTCTGGAACTTGCTCCATATGAGTATGAGCAACCACCCTGCCATTATCGGCGACCACGACCACATTACCATTCTTGCCGGCGTCAACGTCCTCGACCGAAAGCAGTACCCTCTCGAAGTTGATGTCTGCGGAAAGGACACCGACCACTGCCCCATTATTGATGATAGGCAAGCTAATGGTCTGCATTGGTTCTGAGGTCGCTGGCTTAAGGTAGATATCGGAAACAAGCTCATCTCCTCCCTTGGCCACTTGAAAGCTCCATATCTTAGAGACATTCTCCAGTTCTTCTGTGCCGGTTCGGGCAATCTGGTCTCCTGTCATATCCGCCACATAGCTGCTCCTTATCACTGGAAACTGCTCTTGGTACTGGTCAATTATTTCTTTTACGTTCGCAGCCTCCATGTGGCGCAGCCTGTAGGATTCAGCAAGCAGCGTCAGAATTGGTTTGATGCTGGCCGTCTCTGCTTCTATCTCTTGAGCTACACGGTGAGCCAACTGCTGGTCCCCCTCGGAAATATTCCGGGTGACGATATTCTCGCTGAACCGCACCACAAACCAGCCAGATACCCCCAGACACGTGGCGATAACAAGGACAAAGACCACAAGTACCTGATGAGAAAGCCTTTTAAATCTCACCGCTGTTACCCTTCCTCCTGGCAGTTGCTTCCTGCCAAGAGTTTATCCTATACCAGCTAACTATCTTCACGAGCAAGCCAGCTATCGACCTCGGCTCGATGGTCTTCAATCCACTGCCTGGCATACTCACTTTTCTCCTCCACTGTGGCCTCACCATCTTTAACTATGCTCTCCCAGTAGCAATAGGCGTTCAGGTCGGCAATAGTCATGTTAATCCGCTCCAGTAGCTTAACCACATCGGGGTACTCGTCTTCCAAACCGGTGCGGTAAGCGATGTAGATAGTGGCGCCGGGAAAACCTGTGTAGTAGTCAGTACCTTCTGGCTCGGAAAAGAACCCCCATGGGTCTTTCAACCATAGTATCTGACCCTCTTCATCACACAACGCGTCTGCATACTCGGCAAAAAGGTGGTGGGGAGTCCAGAGGTAGAAGAGGATGTCCTTCTGTGTATCCAGTTTGCTCTTAATAGTAGCCAGCATCTCGTCATGGCTCCCCGGCAAGCTCGCCACCAGCTGCCTCATATCAAGGTCGTAGTTCTCGTTGTAGTAATCTATCTTCTCGTCGTTGATTTCGACCACAGCCCATCCTACCTCACCGCCGATTAAGTCTATCAGGCCATCGCTATCTCGATCCAGCGCATCAAAAAGAGTGTCCCCGGGCTCAAGAGCGGCAATGTCGTCAAGGGAGTCGGTATTGTAGTTATCGCGAGTCCATTTAGGGACAAGCCAGCCCTGGTCAGCACCGGTGTATATTCCTGTGGCGGGGTCGGCGAGGTCTCCGGCAATCTTTACCTGATGCGGAACAAACTCGTCAATATAGTCCTCGTGGTTGGGATACCAAACGTCGGTAAAAATGTCAAGCTCTCCCTCTGCCAGAGCAGCATAGACCGTATCAGCCGCAGCCTCTCTGACCATGACCACACAGCCCAGCTCATCCTCGAGGAGGATTCTGGTTACCCGCTTCGGTAGCTCGGCCCAGTCACCAACGGGCGCAGCAAGCTTCGGTTCTGCGGGTACCGGAGCAATCTGGGGAGAGCAGCCAACCGCTGTGCTAACCACTAGCACTAATGCCAGAAGTACCAATAACTTCTTCACCGTCTTTTCCCCTTTTGCTTACCCCAAACTCCTGTTATTCTTGCCGCTGTCCAAAGATATTGATGAACTTGGACACTATCTCATCTCTATGCTCTCTTATCCAATCCTTGTCCGAGGGGATAACCCTTAGTTGGGTAATGCTGGTTATCCTCTCTGGCGGACTAACATCCAGCCTGACTGGCACATATCCGCCTAAATCCCGTAATACAGTCTGTCCCCTCTTAGAGAGGATATATCGTTCGAATACCTTCGCCGCTTCAATGTTCTGGCTATCCTTAAAAATAGCTATGGGACTAGGCACCATGACTACCCCAGCCTCAGGATAGATATAATCTATGGGAGCACTTGGATTCTCCATTAAGAGCTTGCGCACAGTATTGTCTATGGTAATTCCCATATCAAGCTCGCCATCGGCTATCCTCTGCGTCGTCTTGGTGCTCGTCTGAATCTGGGGTGCGTTCTCCGCCAATGCTGTGAAGAATTCCTCACCGAAATCAATATCCTGGAGCAACGTGCCCACAAAATATTGGAGGGAACCAGATGTCTCCGGGGTATCGTGACCTATCCGACCGTGATACCTTTTATCAAGCAGGTCTTTATAGCCATCCTCGTCCTTTAAAATGTCTGGAATTTCCGCAGCTTCCGGTGGCACGTAGCACAGCAAAACTCCTTTTTCCTTCAATTCTTCACCTACAATGAAATTAGCTACCCAGATTACGTCAGCCTGAATCTGACCGGCAGCGATTTCCTGATTAATCTTCTCAACTACTGCACTTGTGCCCTTGCGATATATTTCTAGATACACACCAGGGTTTTCAGCCTCAAATTCCTGTTTTAATTCTTCGATAATAGCCGTGGGAACCGAGGTGTAGAGAGTAATTGTCCCCGTAGGTTTAACCTCCTTTTGGCAACCCACAACCACTGTCATCATCAGACACATTATGATAATGAAAGCCAAGGCTGTAGCAACCAAAGGCACTCGACTAATCTTCACGTCTTACCCCCTGCTAGATAAAGAGGAATCAGGTGGCGCAGCTACCTCTCTTCAACAGTAAAACTGCCTTTCAAGCCCTCCAAATCTGCATCGTAGACGCCAGGTTTATCCTTAAGTATTGTGAAGGCTACTTTCTGGCTCTGCCCCGGGCCAAGGGTTATTTCTTTAACAGCTTCAACCATGCCTTTTATCTTCAATACTAGGCTATAGCTACCCGTGACGGGACCGGTATTGGTTGCCTCGGAAATAATAGTAACGCTTCCACCTGGTTTGACCCGTCTCGGGGTAATTTTCAGGTTACTGATACGAAAGGCGCTTGGGGTAGGCTTTGAGGGTTTCTTAACTACACCGGCACGTTGTAAGCGTTTTCTCCTAACAATGAACGCCCAGGCTGCTATTGCTGCCCCAGCCGAGATGATTGCTATTAACCATCCATATACACCTGCCTCAGCTGCTGGCGTTGGCGCTGGTGGTGTGGGTATTGGTGGTGTGGGTATTGCCCTCACCACGAAATTACCTCGTAAATCATCTATTTCTACCCGATAGCTCCCTGGGCTACCCGGGGTTACGGTAAAGGTTATTATTTGGCTCTGCCCAGGGTCGAGTCTTATCACCCGACTCGTGTCTAGCAGACCCTCTACGTTCACCATTAGAGTGTGCTCACCGCTTAGCCCCCCGATATTGACGAGCTGGGCGCTAATGATAATGCTCTCCCCGGCCATAACTTGATTTGGGTTGATATCCAGGTTGCGTATTTCAAAGCGAGCCGGGAGTGGAAGCGCTGCTAGGTCAACCATAACGGCAAAGGGTGTGAAGTGGCTTACCTGAGCTCCCGCTGTGCCAACTGCAGCTACAAAGCCGCTGGGAGGTTCTAATTGTGTCCAGCCCTGCTCCTCGTCATGACAGGCAATAAATACAGACAAAACGTTCTCAGGTACTTCCTCTAGCTCATAATTAATCTGGAGTCTGACTGGTGGGTCGAAGGTGACTGGGCGTGGCACTCCGCCAGAAATATAGGCAGTCAAGTCGTAAATCGGACTAACTGCTGCGATGCCCTCTGGTACTGGCGGTGGTTCCGCAGACAGGCTCACCTCCAGCCTTTCTGGCACCTGGTTGTCACTGCAGATTATCTTAGTGCCACTGTCAAGCCCAAGGATAACATTACCACTGGGGTCGGTTGGGACATACGATTCGAGGAGGGTTCCATCAGATTTGATCTCCGCTATGACTATTTCGCCCAGCATATCTATAGTTAGGACGCTCGGCCGGTGAGGCGCACCTCCGCCTCCCCCTCCACCGGTAGGAGGTGGAGCAGTGACCGTGGTAAAGTTCCAGGTGTCCTTATCCAAGATACCGGCATAGCTATTGCCGGCGTCATCATCGAGGGCGGTGGCGTCGATAAGGACATAGTACTCGGTCTCACCGGCGAAGGTACCGGTGGGGTTGATGGTTACCTGAATCCCGGAGATGGTCACCTTAGCGGTGGTAACATCGATAGTCTCAAACGTTGAGTCATCGGAGTGCTTCTTGATGGTGATATTGCCTGTCCCCTTAACCATGTTGTCATCAAAGGTGAGCACCAGGTTGGCGTTGGTGGC
>DAOUFA010000061.1:0-11733 GCA_034430355.1 Dehalococcoidales bacterium | reverse complement strand
GCTTGACGTTCATAATCAGAAAGAAGCCACCGAGATTTGTGATGAACTCAGGCCGGCCGCCTACAACGTCACTAACGTAAAGGCCAAAAAGGTAATCCGCCAGCCAGCCCCACCATTTATAACCAGCACTCTACAGCAGGAAGCCTGGCGTAAGCTCCACTTTACGGCTAAGCAAACTATGGCTATCGCCCAGCAGCTCTACGAAGGTTTAACTATAGGTGATGAAGGCAGGGTAGGGCTCATTACCTATATGCGCACTGACTCTACCCGAGTAGCTCGCTCAGCCGTAACCGAAGCCAGAGAATTTATCAGAGAGAAGTATGGCTCTCAGTTTATCCCGCCCCACGCACGCTCCTTCGTCAGAAAGGTAAAAGGGGCGCAAGAAGCCCATGAAGCTATTCGTCCCACCAGGATTTGGCGGGAGCCAGATTTGATTAAACCCTATCTTACTGCCCCTCAGTTTAAGCTTTACCAGCTTATCTGGAAACGAATGGTGGCTAGCCAGATGTCAGCGGCTCTATTTGATAACACTACCGTTGACATTCAAGCCAGATGCCCGGATGCCAAGACTAAATACCTGTTCAGGACTTCAAGCTCTATTAGTACATTCCCCGGATTTATGATTCTTTATACCGAGGGGAAGGACGAAGATGAGAAAGAGGGAAGGAAAATCTCACCCCTCCCCCTCCTGGAGAAAGGTGATGAGCTTGAACTTCTAGGGCTCTCCCCCGAGCAGCACTTTACCCAACCCCCGTCCCGTTTTACCGAAGCCACACTGGTCAAGACGCTAGAGCAGTGGGGCATCGGACGTCCCAGCACCTATGCCCCCATCCTGTCCACAATCCAGGATCGGGGCTACGTTACCAAAGACAAAGGCAGATTTCAGCCAACAGAACTCGGCTTTGTCGTTAATGACCTGCTCGTCAAACATTTCCCTGACATCGTTGATATTAAGTTTACCGCTAATATGGAAGAGGAATTGGATGAAATAGCCAATGAAAGCAGGGATTGGGCGGGGGTGGTCCAGGATTTCTATGTGCCCTTTGAGAAGAGCCTCCAGGATGCCTCGCTACTTATGGAAAAGGTGAAGTTAGCTGAGGAGCTGACCGGGGAAATTTGCCCCGAATGTGGTAAGCCGTTAATAATCAAAATGGGGCGTTACGGGAAGTTTGTCGCCTGTAGTGGCTACCCGGACTGTAAATACACCAAGCCGTATCAGGTTAAGATTGGCGTCAAGTGTCCCCAGTGCGGCGGTGAGCTGATAGAAAGGATGAGCAAAAAGAAGCGTATCTTTTACGGCTGCAGTAATTACCCGAAGTGCACATTCGCCACCAATTTTAGACCCCTCCCCCAGCCCTGCCCCAACTGCGGCGGACTCCTCACCCTATATAGAGAAAAATGGGCAAAATGCTCCAAGTGCGAGTATAAAGGGAAGGTAGCGGAACCACAGACAACCGCAAGTACAAGCTAGACATAAAATTTCCAAATACTATCACGCATTATTTCTCCAAGATAAAGGGGAGGGAACACAGAGCGTGAGGTTTATATAAATAACTGCTTTAACCTTGGCGGGTGGGGTGGTAGAATAAGCGAAAGGGGGAGTCTATGAAATCTACTCGTGGAGCAGCATTGAACCTTTTTGAAGATTTAGAAGCAAAGCCATCAACTTTCAGCGTTGCTATTCTGAACAAAGAAAAGTTTGTAGAGATTCTAAATGAGTGCAGCACTGTAACTGACTTGGCTCTATTGAACAATAAAATCATCGCTCTACGAGGGATTATAGTTACCCCAAAAGACGACCGGGAAGGTCTATTGAATATAGACTCTAACGGAGATACTATCACCCTACGTAAGGACGTACTCATTTCTGAACTAAATCAGATTTTAGAAGCACAAACTATAGGAAGAGCCAAATATTATCTAAAAAGATTAGAAGACGGAATTCAAGGGGTAAAAACTAGCAAAGTAAATGACATAAACCTTCACAGATGGAAGGAATATGATGACATTATCATTGATAGCCTTTGGTTGATGGACAAAAGAGACACTTCAGGCGCTCATCTTGGCTGGTATTGGGGAAATTTTATTCCCCAGATACCCCACCAAATGATGCTTAGATATACAAAGAAGGATGACTGGGTTTTAGACACCTTTGTTGGTAGCGGAACAACTCTTATCGAATGCCGCAGATTAGGTAGAAATGGAATCGGAATAGAGTTAAATACCGAAGTGGTCAATAGAGCAAATGAACTAATAGAAAAAGAACCAAATAAATACGAAGTTACCACTAAGGTAATAAATGCTGATAGTAGAACAATCAATATAAAAAGTGTTCTTGAGGGATACGGAGTTAAACAAGTTCAACTTCTTATTATGCATCCGCCATACCACGATATCATCAAGTTCTCAAATGACTCTAGAGACCTCTCAATAGCTAATAGTTATGATAAATTTCTAAAGATGTTGGGGGAGGTAGTGGATAATGCTACCCCATTTTTGGAGAAGGGAAGATACTTTGCTCTTGTTATCGGTGATAAATATTCTAAAGGTGAATGGATACCACTAGGTTTTTACTGCATGAATGAAGTGCTAAAACGAAAAGGCTACTTACTAAAGGGTATAATTGTAAAAAATTTCGAAGAAACTCGGGCGAAGCGAGACCAGAAACAACTTTGGAGATATAGGGCATTAGTTGGCGGATTTTATATTTTTAAGCACGAATATATTATGTTATTTAAAAAAGATAGGTGATAGATATTATGCGAAGCCATGTATTTATAGTAAATGAAGAAACCCTACCAATCCACTTGGAACACATGTTTGTTGGAGTGAGTAGTGGGGAACGAGATAATAATATAGGGCTTCTCGCAGATATTGCCAGAGTCAAAGAAGGTGATTTGGTATTTTTCTACATTGAAGGTAAATCGACAAAAAAAGGAAGATTCTTTGGTATCTTTAGAATCGTAGGGAGTACCGTATACCACTTAACTGGTGTAAACGCCTATAATCCCAGTTTACCAGTAAAACTTATATATAGGCGAAAAATCGAACCTTATAAGGTATATACTCAGGGAGTGCTAGAGTGGGCAGCACTAGATAAATTACCTACTTACGCAAAAGAATTATTATGGACTCTTATATACAGAAAAATGAAGGGGGGAAGAGGAAACACTATGCTCTTCCCTTGGGAAACAGAAAGACTTATTTCTTTGATAGAAGGCGAGAACCAAGGCAAGAATATCAAGTCTACTAAATTTACATTTAACCAAAGCAAATACGAAATTACCAGTGGCAATACGATTTCTACACACAATCTGGGAAACTCAATGACTACTCCATTAACAGAGATAATAAATAGTGAAACTCATTTTCAAGCTTATATCTTACAAAACCTTACGCTACACAGTAATCAGTTTTATCCAGAAATCTTTGGTAAAAATATAGTCTGGATTGGTAATGAAGTGTTTGCTGGCACAGGAATGCAAAAGATAGATATTATAACTATTGAAGACGTTGATGAAACAAGCAAGTTATTCAGATTAATTGAACTTAAACATCCTAAGTCAACAACTAATATAAATTTCGCTCCAACGCAGCTTGAATATTATATAAATTGGGCACGGGATGATATTGGTGGACATATTATAGGAGGAAAGAGTTATAACATTAAACCCGTTTTGATTTCACTATCAAAGGAATTAAATACAACGCCTGATTCAATTACGAAGGAAATAAATGACCTTGCCCAGATTTCTACTTCTCCCGAAATATGGGAGGTGGATTTTTCACTTAATACAAATAAACTTCTTTAAAAAAGGTAAAATGACCAAACCAGTTAGAGTTCGCTTTGCCCCCAGCCCCACCGGCTATCGCTTTATTTGTGGAGGATATGACCATGGTGGTCTCTATGGAAGAACATGGGCACTCTTTGTGAAAGATAATTGAAAGTAGGAATGCAAGAGGTTTTTAATAAATATAGAAACTACCTTGAGGCGGAGCGGAATGCTTCGCCTTATACCGTGCGCAACTATACTACCGATTTATCAGGCTTCTTTAATTTTCTTAAGACTAAAGGGATTAGTTCACTTAAGGAAGTAGACAGGTATGTCTTGCGCGATTACCTGTCCTACCTTATGGAGCAGGGCATTGTCAAGGCAAGTATTGCCCGTAAGCTGTCGGCTATTCGCTCCTTCTATCGTTACCTGCTGCGAGAGAAAATAATATCCACCAACCCGGTAGCCACTACTTCCTCACCCAAACTGGATAAGCGTTTACCCTCCTTCCTCACCCCACAAGAGACGGTGCGACTCCTGGAAGCCCCTGACTTGTCCACGCCACAGGGACTGCGCGACCGGGCTCTGATGGAGCTGCTTTATGCCGCCGGGCTCAGGGTAAGTGAGCTGGTAAACCTGGATGTAGGGCAGATTAATTTTGATACCAATGAAATTCGGGTCTGGGGGAAGGGCTCCAAGGAGCGGATGGCGCTGATGGGCCAGCCGGCGGCCGCGGCTTTGACCGCTTACATTAACCAGGGTAGACCTGAACTCCTGGGGGAGAAAAGGAGTAGTGCCCTATTCGTTAATCGTTATGGGGGACGTCTCATAGAACGAAGAGTCCAGAGGATATTAGAGAAATACACGAATATATCCGGTATTAGTAAAAGGGTCCATCCCCATATGTTGCGCCATACCTTCGCCACCCATTTACTTGATGGCGGGGCTGGTCTAAGAGTAGTCCAGGAGCTACTGGGTCATGCTAATCTATCGTCAACCCAGATTTATACTCACGTAACCAAGAGTCAGGCGAAAAAGGTATATCTAGCGGCTCACCCCATGGCACGAGAGAAGGATAAGGATAATGAGGTTGTCTAGTAACCTCACCCCCTCGGTCCCCCTCTCCGTAATATGGAGATGTATTCGTAGCATGAGAGGGAAGGGGGTTAGGGGGATAGGTTGCTAAACAATCTCGAAGAATGAGAGGAATAATGAGTATTAAGGACAGGCTGCAAAAGCTACGCCAGGGGCTGGCTGAGAAGGAGATTGAGGCTATCTTCATCTCGCAACCGGAGAATAGGCGCTACCTTTCAGGCTTTGACGGTTCATCGGGTTATTTATTAATTACACCACAAAATACAATTTTAGCCACCGACTTTCGCTACATAGAGCAAGCCAAGATACAAGCCCCTGACTGCAAGATTTTTCCGGCAATTGGTGGTATAGTAGACTGGTTTCCCCAACTAGTAGCTGAGTTAAACCTGACGAAGCTGGGATTTGAAGCAGGGCATGTCACCTTTGCCCGGTATCAACAGTTATCTGACATACTGAATAAAGCGCCATCCCAGCTCAGGCTTATTCCTGTAGATGGGCTGGTAGAATCCCTCCGGGCGGTAAAAGAGCCTGAGGAAATTGAGCTTATAACTAAGGCTGTGGAAATAAGCGATGCCGCTATTGAATACATTGAAAATACGGCTCACACTGGTATGACTGAGAAAGAAGTAGCCTGGGAGATAGAGAAATTCATACGGGAGAGGGGCAGCGAGGCTATACCCTTTGATTTTATCGTTGCCTCTGGTCCAAATTCAGCTCTACCCCATGCTAAACCTTCATCACGTGCCATCCAGTCCGGGGAACCAGTAGTAATTGATATCGGCGCCAGGGTTGGGGGTTATTCCAGTGACCTGACCCGCACTATCTGCCTTGGTACTCCCGATGATACCTTTCCTAAAGTATATGATACCGTGCTTAGAGCCCAGCTAACAGCGATGGCGACAATTACCGAAGGTATGAACGGTGGGCAAATTGATAATGTAGCCAGGAAAGTTATTGAACAGGCAGGCTATGGTCAAGCCTTCGGGCATGCTCTAGGTCACGGCATAGGGCTAGCATCACACGAGTCGCCACGCCTTGGTCCAAACTCAGCCGATAAAGTTACCTCAGGGATGGTATTTACTATTGAGCCTGGCATTTACCTTGTCGGTTGGGGAGGGGTGAGGATTGAGGACGCAGTAGTCATGGAAAATGGTAAAGTCAGGGCGATTTCAAAAGCCAAAAAAATGGGAGCTTGACATGATAACTAGTGGTGAATTAAGAAAAGGGCTTACTATTGAACTGGAAGGTAAATTATACCAGGTTGTTGACTACCAGCATATCAAAATGAAGCGAACCGCCTTGGCTCGCCTTAAGCTTTATGATATTCGGGCGGGACATACTATTGAGCGAACCTTCCAGTCCAGTGAGAAATTCGTCCGAGCCCGGCTTGACTACCGCAGTATGCAATACCTCTATAATGATAGCAATTTGTATTACTTTATGGACGAAGAGAACTTTGAGCAGGTATCCCTGGATAGCAATCAACTGGGTGATACCATTAACTACTTAAAGGAAGGCATGTCCCTGCAAATATCAAGCTACCAGGGCGAGCTGATAGGCGTGGAGCTACCTACTGCCGTCGAGCTTCAAGTAATTGATACCGACCCTGGTTTTAAAGGAAATACAGCCACCGCCGGTAATAAACCGGCTAAGCTGGAGACCGGCATTACCATTCAGGTCCCCCTGTTTATTAACCAGGGGGATATTATCAAGGTTGACACTCGTGATGGTAGCTATCTAGAAAGGGTTAGTTGAGGTTAAATTGCTGAAAGCCGACCTTCATATTCATACCAAATACTCACCTGACTGCAATACATCCTTAGAGCAGATTATCAGCCGCTGTCAGCAGACGGGTATAAACTGCATTGCCATAGCTGACCACGGCACTATTGAAGGTGCATTGAAGATGCAGAGTATAGCTCCCTTTGTTATAATTGTCGCCGAGGAGATATTAACTCCCCACGGCGAGATTATGGGTATGTTTCTTAAAGAGGGCATACCTAGTGGTTTGTCGGTTGAGGAGACGATATCCAGAATTAAAGCTCAAGATGCCTTGATAGGCATCCCCCACCCGTTTGATACGTTCCGGCACTCGGCTCTAGATAGCGAGATAATAGAAGAACTGGCGGAACAAATTGATGTTATAGAAGTGTTTAACGCCAGAAGCCTTCTTAACCGGTCTTCAGTTAAAGCTCAGCTCTTTGCTCAGAAGTATGGTATCCCGGGAAGTGCTGGCAGTGATGCTCACACCCCCTCTGAAATAGGCAATGCCTATGTAGAGATGCCTGAATTCAACGGTAAGGATGACTTCATCAACGCTTTAGCCAAGGGCAGAATTGTTGGACGCAGGACAAATCCCCTGGTTCATCTTAACAGTGCTTGGACAAGGCTAAAAAGTAATCTTAAATAAGCGGTGGCAATGTATCAACTCGGTTGGTTTTCTACAGGTAGAGATAAAGCGGCTAGAGACCTATTACAAACGGTACAGAACAGCATCAATCAAGGCGAGATTGAGGCTGAGATAGCTTTTGTTTTTAGCAACTGTGAACCCGGTGAATCAGAAGAGAGTGATTTATTCCTTAAGCTGGTTGAGGATTATCATATCCCCCTTATCAGCTTTTCGTACCAAAAATTTCAAGCCAGGCAAAGCACTCCCGTCCCGGGACAAGGAGAAAGCTTGCCGCTATGGAGGCTTGGCTATGACCGAGAGGTAATGAATCGGTTACAGGACTTCCGCCCCGACCTGTGCGTCCTGGCTGGTTATATGCTCATTGTCGGCAAAGAGATGTGCCAGAGATATAATATGATTAACCTTCACCCGGCGGCTCCGGGTGGACCTGCCGGGACGTGGCAGGAGGTAATCTGGCAACTAATTAATAGTGAGGCTCAGCAAACAGGAGTAATGATGCATCTGGTAACCCCTGAGCTGGATAAAGGACCGCCGGCAACCTATTGCACCTTCTCTATTAGAGGTAAACCATTTGACAGATACTGGCAGGAAATAAGGGGGCATCCCCTTGAAGAGATTAAAAAACAGGGCGAGAATAATCCCTTATTTAAGCTCATCCGACAATACGGACTAGCCAGGGAATTTCCCCTGATAATATCTACCCTGAAGGCTTTTAGCCAGGACAAGGTCAGAATAATGGCTGGAAAAATAACTGATTCCGAGGGAAGACCTATTAACGGCTATAACCTGACCGACGAGATAAATAAGATAGCAAGAGAGGCTCCGCCTCTCTTGCATAACCAATTCCCCCTCTCCTTTGAAGGAGAGGGGGATTAAGAGGGTTCCCTGAAAAATCAAAGATTTTTTAGGGTGCATTAAGGAGGGTAAGGTTGATAAACAAATTTATCTGTTTTGATTTGGAAGGACCACTATCACCTCAAGATAATGCCTATGAGCTAATGAAGCTTTTCCCCAACGGCGATAGGATTTTCGAGGTTATCAGTCGCTACGACGATTTGCTGACGCTAGAAGAAAGGGAGGACTATGAACCGGGGGATACCCTGGCTCTTATCGTGCCCTTCCTGGTGCTTCATAATATCTCAGCCAACGATATTGCCGACCTAGCCAGTAAGGCTAGCTTAACCGGTGGTACCGAAAAGCTTATCTCCTGGCTAGAGTCTAAGACCTGGAAGGTATTTTGTATTACCACTACTTACGAGCAGTATGCCATTCACATTACTCATAAACTGGGCATTTATACCCATAATGTGGCTTACACGCCATTCCCCGCAGATAGACTGCGCTTAACATTAGGCAAAGAGGAAACCGCCCTATTACAACAGACTGAGGCAGATATCCTGACAATGCGCCCGTTTGATGACGACGCCAGGATTAAACAAAGCCTGGACCACTTCTTCTGGGAAAAACTGCCGACTACTGAGCTAGGTAAAGTAATAAAAGAAGTAAAGCCGATGGGTGGACGGCGTAAATTAGCTGCCCTAAACAAATTTGCTGAAAAATATGACCAGCCACCAGCCAACTGGGTGGTAGTCGGTGATAGCATTACCGATTTCAGGATGCTCCAGGCAGTGGACGAGGCAGGAGGATTAGCCATCGCTTTCAATGCTAATCAGTATGCCCTGCCCTACTCAACTATGAGCCTGGCATCCACATTGCTCAGTGACCTGACCGAAGTACTTGAGGCATGGCAAAAGGGTCAGCGCAGTAGAGCAGAAAAGCTAGTAAAAGCCAAAGAGAAAACGGGAGGGGTGGGGGATAGGGGTTACTTTCACTGGCTATCGGGCAGAAAAGATATAGACAACGTTATTGAGATTCATAAGAGGATAAGACGCCTGGTTAGGGAAGAGGCAAGCAAGCTAGGCTAAAGCTGAAAGGATTCCAGGGGCATGACATGGCTTTTAAAGTAGTGATAACCTTGCACCACGTGGCTGGGGATGAGGAGGAATGTCGGAAAATAGGTGGCGAGCTTTTCACCATCCCCTGTTACACCGAGAACGAGATTATTGCTGCCACCCATGATGCTGATGCTGTAATAACTGGTATGGAGTGCCCAGTACCTTATACCCGAAAGGTAATAAGCAAGCTGGAAAAGTGTAAGATAATTCATAATGTGGGCGCCGGCTATGAGCGTATAGACGTTCCGGCGGCAACTGATTATGGTATCTGTGTTTCTTTTCCCGGGGATTACTGCGTCGAGGAAGTGGCTGAGCACTCCATGGCGCTTCTCCTTGCCTGCGCCAGAAGAATCCTCCGCCTTGATAGAGCGGTAAGACAGGGGAATTGGGGGCTTCCAGCCAGACACGAAATGCTGGAGGTATGGTCGCCTATGTTTCGGATAAAGGGGCAAACCCTGGGCATAATTGGCTTCGGCAGGGTTGGACGCCTAATTGTCCCCAAAGCCAGAGGCTTCGGGTTAAGGGTTATTGCCTATGACCCTTATGCGCCTCCTGATGTATTTAAGGAATCAGGTGTTGAACAGGTAACACTCGACCAGTTGCTTAGAGAATCAGACTACGTCTCAGTTAACGCCGCCCTGACCGAAGACAACCGGCACCTGCTGGGAATAGAAGAATTCAGGAAGATGAAGCCAACAGCTTATTTTATTAATTGTGCCCGGGCTGAGCTTGCCGATGAGAAGGCGTTATATACTGCCCTGGCTAATGGCTATATTGCCGGCGCCGGGCTGGACTTGATAGCCGGGGAAGCTATTAGTTTAGACCATCCTTTACTCCAACTGGAAAACGTAATCTTTACCGCCCATTCTGCGTGGTACTCGGAATATTCTACAGCCGAAATAAGGCGAAGGGCATATGAAAACATCGGGCAGGTCTTTCGTGGAGGATGGCCCAGGTGGTTTATCAATCCTGAGGTCAAGGAGAAATTCCTGGAGAGGTGGGGAAAGCAAAAGTAACTATAAAGGAGGAGCTATGAGGCAATTAAGTGAATTAAAAAAAGCTATGAAGGGGGTATTTGTGGTTCAAACCACACCATTCAATAAAGATGGCAGCCTTGATTTGGAGGGTATGCGAGCCAATACGCGCTGGTTAGTTGAGCGTATGGCAGGTAAAGATTTTGTATTAGTACCACTGGGCAGTACCGGGGAGTTTTATGCTATGTCTGATGATGAGTGCCAAGCCGTTATCAAAACGGTCGTAGAAGAGGTGAATGGAAGACTTCCGGTATTTGCCGGGACGGCGCGGGCTGGTTACCCGAGAGACTATTAAAATGTGCCAGCATGCTCAATCGGTAGGGGCTGATGGGGTTCAGGTTGTCCTTCCCTACTATCACATTCCAGAAGAGGAGGGTATGTATCAACACTATAAACAGATAGCTGAAAGCATCAATATCGGTATGATGCTTTATAATAACCCCGGTGTATCCGGCTCCTGGGTCAAGCCAGCTTTAATGGCCAAGTTATCTAAGATACCAAATTTCATAGCCGTTAAAGAGAGTACACCGAGTGTTTTGTCCTACTACTGGATGCAAAAGACGGTAGACCCGAAAGACACGGCGGTTCTGTGCGGGCCAGGCGAGCAGATGTTTTCTTTCGAAGCGCCACATAATTGCCCTGGCTTTGTCACTTTCATCGCCAACTTTGCCCCGGAACTCTCGTATTCAATCTATGAGGTGGCGGTTGCCGGAGATTTCAATAAAGTAACTGAGCTAGTCGACTCTCTGGCTCCCTTTTACAGCTTTATAAGCAACGCGGTAGAGAATCATGGTCCGCACACTGGCGTTCCCGGTGCCGGTGGTATATCTTCAGGGTATATGTTTATCGGTGTAGTTAAGGCGGCAATGGATATTGTCGGGTTGAGGGGTGGCGAGGTCAGGCTACCTCTGGTTGGCCTCAATAAAGAAGAAAAAGCTGAACTTGCCAGTATCCTCAAGGCAATGAAGCTAGTCAAGTAACTTTCAATAAGATTGTGGTGAACTTGGCTAGAGGAAGCCAGGTTGACCTTTATCAATGGGAGTTTTAGAGGGTCTTTTTACCCCACAAAAACTTTGTTTTTGCGGGGACCCCGTATTCGCCCCTCTAAAGAAATTGTCTTCCCCCTTCCCCTTAGTAAGGGGAAGGGGGATAAAGGGGGATAGGGTTCAGGTGAGCAATATTGAGATAACCGGACTGGGAGCGCTGAATATAGACCATCTATACCAGGTAGAGCGCATCCTTGATGACGGAGAGACGGTAGTAACCGAGACCAAATCCTCTCCCGGTGGCTCAGCCGCCAATACCATCTACGGCTTAGCCAAGCTCGGGGTGAGCACTGGCTTCACCGGCGTGGTTGGTGACGATGCCGAAGGCAAAATACTGATACAGGATTTCCAGAAAGTAGGCGTAGATACTTCTCAAATCAGGGTCAAGCCGGGGGCAAAAACAGGCTCAGTGTTGTGTCT
>DAOUFA010000060.1:0-10724 GCA_034430355.1 Dehalococcoidales bacterium | reverse complement strand
GTAACATCGATAGTCTCAAACGTTGAGTCATCGGAGTGCTTCTTGATGGTGATATTGCCTGTCCCCTTAACCATGTTGTCATCAAAGGTGAGCACCAGGTTGGCGTTGGTGGCAACAGCGGTGGCACCATCGGCTGGGTTGTACGTCTGAACTGTCGGCGCTACTACTTGGGTGGTGAACTGGGCAGTGGAGTTTGCCCAATCACTCCCCCCTGAGTTAACCGCATAGCATCGGTAATAGTAGGTGGTGTCTGGACTTAACCCGGTTATATCAGTGTAAAACGTCCCGTCGCCCTTGGCACCCAGATTAATGTCGTTATCCCAGCTGCCCAGGGTAGTGCCGCCATCATTGTCCCCCCAGTAGACGTGGACGGTGGGATTCTCACCGCCGGTATCGGTAACCTCACCGTTTAACCTGGCTGAGTTATGGGTGATACTGGACGCCCCGGTGGAGTTGGTCACTGCTGGCGGGATGGTGGGTATTGCCCCGGTGGTGAAGCTCCTGTCCACACCATAGCTTGTGCTATCACCCACTGCCTTGGCCCTGAAGTGATAGGTAGTATCTGGGGTGAGACCACTCAGGGAAGAGCTAAATGGGCCAGTGGAGGTCATCGCCTGTGGGGTGGTCTCGTTACCATAGCCAGTGGTAGTTCCCCACTCAAAGGAGACAGCCACCGATGAGGCTGTGCCCAAGCCGTCAAGGCTACCATTTAGGGTGGCTGAGGTTATGGTAACAGAGGTGGCATCACCAGTGGTCACCGAAGGCGAGAGCGGTGGAGTTGTTAATGTAATGCTTGTAGTATCGCTGAGCTTATCAGGGTTTTCTACCTTTAGTGTGTAGCTGCCGGCTGTGGGAAACCTAGCTACGATTTGGGTGGTTGAGGTTCGGGACACAATTGTGCCCGCAGTGCCGCTGAAGTAAACCTCGGCTGCTGTCGGATGAAAGTTGGTACCGGTAATAGTGAAAGTACTACCGGCTGTTGCCGTCGCCGGGGCACTGGTAATATGCGGCTTAACGCCAGATATGTAAGAGGACATATGGTCAAGTAGCAGGCCCATAGTATAGGTGCTATTCTCCTGACCAAGCTTCGTGCCGCCGGGGATATAATCAACCCCGTCTTTAGTGCCAGTCTTGCCGGCAAGTTCATAAGCCTGGGTATCCTTGTTGAAATACCAGATGACAGGCTGAACCGGGGCGGTAATGGTTACCGTCACTACAAAATCCTGGTCAAAATTAATCGTTTCCTCGGGGTTGCCCATCTCGATGACAACAGCATCATCACTGAGGTCGGTTAATACTGATTCATCGGGCTTCACCACCCGCGGCGGGTTGATGTTGCCAGTATAAGCATTCCCCTCACTATCAGTTACCGTTGTCCCGGGTGGTATTACCACCTCAATCTCCGCATCGGTGTCGGTAGCCTGGGTGGCGGTCTCAGAGGTATCGGTAGTCAACGTTAGCTGGACTGGAATTACAGGGGTATCAAGTGTAACCACCTCGGAGGTAGTAGTGTCCTCGGTCGTGTCCACAGTAATTGCCACCGGGTCAGAAACCACGAATTTAACGCCGCTAACCTCATTGGCGCCGGCAGCAGGGGTGGTTACCCTGACATCATATTCGCCAGCGCTAAGCCCCGGCGCATCAGCAGTAATCTTGGTATCGCTAATTACCGTAACATTTGAGGCAGCGGTATCACCAAAGCTTACCGCGGTGGCGCCGGTAAGGTTTTCACCAAAGATTTGGACACCGCTAACTGCGCTACCGCTGGCTGCCATCTGTGGGATTAGATTGGTTACTACGGGCAGTGGTGTCGGGGCTTGCGTAACCTCATAGGTAGCCGAGCTCAGCTCCGAGGTACCATTATCGTTAATCACCCTTACTTTGTAGGTGCCGGTGGGGGCACCCGTGGCAACATCAGCCGTCAATCGGGTTAAGCTAGCATAAGTGACATTGGTAAGGTCAAAGGTGTTATCGTCGCTGACAAGTCGCACTACATTGGTGCCCTCAACAAAGTTGGTGCCATCAATAGTAAGCATTCTGGCCTGGCTGTTATCCCCGCTTGCTGGTGAAATACCGGTTACCGTTGGTGAATTGGCCCCCGTGGTAATTGATGGCGAATTGCTTGTTGGTGAGGTATTGCCGGCTTCGTCCTTAGCCTGAATGGCGAAGTAGTAGGTGGTATCGGGGGTGAGCCTGGATACCACAAAGCTCTCCGAGCCGCCGGCAGCTTGGGGCACAATATTGTTGTAGATTATGGTGGCTGAGCCCCAGTTAGCCTCGGTAATGGCGCTGGCCGACCGGCAGATTTCATAGCTGGTGGCAGTGCCTGTATCTTCATCATCGCCAGGGGCTGTCCAGCTAAGAACTATCCTGGTTGTAGCCGGTGAGCCAGCCGATGCCTCCAGATCGATAATCTGGCCGGGGGAAGTTTCGTCAATTGGAGGTGCCGCCAAAGTAGTTTTGCTGGCTATATTACTCAGAAGCCCGACAAGCCCTTCCTCATCCACTAATTTTACGGCAAAGTAGTAAGTTGTATCACTATCCAGGCCTTTTACCTTCATCCCTTGACTGATACCGGCAACCGGAGCCGGCTCGCCGGTGGCTCTTACTACCCCACCCCAGTTGTCCGAGGTAATAGTGGCTGTGGAGTAGCGGACATCAAAATAGCTAAAAGCGTTTGCTCCGGCCTCCGGGGTTGTCCAGGTCAAGTCAATGGAATTTTGGGTTGGATTGCCAGCAGCAAGGTCCGTGATTTGATAGGTGATAACCTCAACGGTGAGGTCATCACCATAACTGGTGCCATCACCCACCGCTACCGCCCTGAAATGGTAGATGGTACCTGCACTTAAACCGCTTATAGTAGCGCTAAAGGCACCTGCCTGGCTCAGGGGCGATGCGGTTACTGTAGCTGTGTTGCCATACTCAGTGGTCTCTCCCCACTCAAAGGAGACAGCCACCGATGAGGCGGTGCCCAAACTATTCAAATTGCCGTTCAAAGTAGCTGAGGTACTAGTTACCGATGAAGCGTCACTAGTGATTACCGAAGGTGCAGGGTACGCATGGTATAGCCATGGGCTGTAGGCAACATTATCGCTTACTGCGTCACCTTGCCCAGTAGGGTTGGTTGCGTGGTCCGGCCCGGTGGCATCACCCCACCAGTTGTTGGTGGCGTCAAGGGCTTCATTACCGTTGTTTTTCACCCCGTGATAGATATTTCCTGTGATGTTATTGAAATGGATGGTGTTGCCGTTAACCGCTCCGGTCTCTGTACAAATACCCACTTCATTTCTGTCGACAGTATTTCCTGAAACCGTCACATCTGATACGGTAGCACCGCTAAATGGATTAAGGTATATCCCGACCTCACACTCCGTAATTGAGTTGTTTTCTATCCGAACATTGTGAGCATATTCCAACAGGATGCCGTAATCATCCGTGTCCGATATCACATTGTCCGATATCACTATGTTGAAAGGTCTGCTTGCCGCATCGTTGCCCCACACATTTATGCCAGTAGTATGGTCAGTCTCCACATCGGGGCAGTTATGCAGATTTCTGATGATGTTACCTGAAACAGTTACATTGCTTGATGGTCCGATAACAATACCAGCAGGACCGTAAGAACTAGTTCCTTGAAATGCATCTTTTGTTGCTTCTACAATATTATTGAGAACATGCACATTATTAACAAGCAACGCATCCAAATTCTTAGGGTCTTGCACATAAATTCCACCTGCATCAGCATATGCACCAAGTGTTGGATTAGTGACCGTGAAACCTTCGAATGTAACATTTTTGTGCCAGATATTAACTACATTGTTGCCCACACCATTACCATCAATAATTGTGTTTTCTGCTTCATCAGTTGATTGAATTACCAACTCTTTTTCGATTGTTATACGTTCCTTATAAGTCCCCGCCGTCACATTGATGGTGTCGCCTGTGGTGGCGGCATTAATGGCGTCCTGGATACTGCTCCAAATGGTATGGAGAAGCGAGTCCCCGGGACGGTCAACAGTCACGGCGCGGTCGAAGGTGTTGTTGGCGAGAACGGCCCCGATGTCAAGTCCTCCAGACTTGTCATCCACTTGCACGTCGTTGTCCTCAAACTCGTTGTTGTAAACCTGTGGTGAAGTGACGTTCCACTTCAGGTAGACTCCGCGCTGACCGGAACGGATTTCGTTGAAGGCTACCACGGCATTTGTAATAATACCATTCGTCTCGCCGCCGTCGAGCTTGATGTTGTCGCAGTTGTTAGAAAACTGGTTTCGAAGTATCTGGACGTCATCCAGCACGTAACCTTCGACGGTGCGGTAGTCCCACACCAGCACACCAAAGGCCCCATTGTCGCGGAAGAGGTTGTCCTGCACCGTTACATCGGAACTGCCGTAGACCTTCACGCCCGAATCCCCATTGCCCTCAAGACGGCACTTCTCGATGAGGATGTGGTTGTTGATCTGGAGGCTACTGTTTCGCAGGAAGGACTGAATCCCCTGGTTATTGTTGCTGTGAACATAGGTGTTTCTGATGGTTACATAGTCGGCCCCGTCCTCCAGACCGATCCCGGCGCCACGCTCATCGACGTACCCGGAGTTCTTCACCTCAAACCCGTCTATAACAGTGTGATCGCCCTCGCCTACGATGTAAATGCCCACTCCGTAGCCTGTGGCATTGATGATTGACTCTGCACCGGAGCGGTTACGGGCGTCCACGCCTGCCTGGGCACCCAGTAGCGTTATTGGCTTATCAATATAGATAGCCCATTTAGGGTTGGTGCCTCCAGGGTAGGTCCCCGCCGCCACATTGATCGTGCCGCCTGAGGCAACTTCGTCAATACCGGCTTGGATTGTGGCAAAGGCGTCCCAGCCCCAGAACAACCCGGGGTCAACATCGTCTTGGCTGGTCCAGTTATTGTCTATCCAGACTTCTGTTGGTGCTGGTTTAACAACCATAAAGGGGTTTTCACTTGATCCATCACCGCCTGATGTAGTTAGGCCAGAGGTTAGATATAAAGTGGGACGCACCTGCTTGTTGATAGCACCAGCGTTGTCAGTTACTAGGTTGGCAGGGTTGACTGCATACATGCCGAAAACATGCGTCGTAGAGGGTGTCAGGAGCCACCACGACAGGCTCGTACCCGGCGGAGTCGGCATATGTGGGTCGGGAGAAGTATAGTTAATGGCCTTGGTTGATGTTGCATGGAGATTTGGGCCATTGACTCGATAGGACTCAAATTCGGTTTTCGTAAGCAGTGCTATTTTGCCTGTCCAAATATAAGCATCTCCTGAGGCGTCAGGATGCCCTGCTTCTATCTGCCAACTTCCATCTGCCACGAAAGCTTTGTCATCGCCCAAGTCGTTATAGAAGGTACCATTCAGCCACTCGTTCAAACTAGCCACCCTTCCGTTGGTATCCCATTCCTGCCTGGCATCGACCTTCTCGTACTCGTAATCAAAAGCCCTGCAGTGGTCTTCAAATGGACCGCACATCCATACCGGGTCTGTTTGCTTGGGAATCGAGCTTGCATCCTTTAAGATGACATAGCCAGTAGTGTTATCCAGTATGATCCAATCCCACCCGCCAAAGTGGATATAGTCACCGTCAGCTACCCCGGAAACATGCAGACCGTTTGCCTCCACCGTTCCTGCCATTGGCACTGCTACTATTCCCGGGGCCAGCGCCAGAGCCAGCAAGACACTAATAATTTTCCTTTTCATTGTTCTCCTTGGTAGCCTCTACCTGTTAGATAACTACTTGGCATAATCACTGAAGTGGTAGTACCGAAATCATAGTACCAAAGCAGGGTAAACAGACAGGTAAACAGGGTAAACAGGCAGGTAAATATTTGGTAAACAAAGGGTAAATATTTGGAGAGGAATTAATAGCAGCGGTTAGCTAGGCTGATGGTGGACTAACAAACTTATAACCTAGTCCTCGCTCGCTGATGAGGAGTTGAGGGTTGGCAGAGTCTTTCTCCAGTTTATTGCGCAGGCGCTGGATATACACCTTGAGGTACTCAGGAGAGTCAGTGTATTCCTCCCCCCACACTTTCTCCAACAGTGCCCGGTGGGTAAGCACAGTACCTTCATTTAATACCAGATAATGAAGCAGGCTATATTCAGTAGGGGTTAATCTTACCGGCCTCCCGTTGACGGTCACGGTTCGGGTGGCAAAATCAATGGTCAGCCTGGGGCTATGGAAGGACTTTTCCTCGACTTGAAGTTCCGGCAAGCGGGTCCGGCGGAGGACGGCTTTTATCCGTGCCAGCAGTTCTATATGGCTGAAGGGCTTGGTAATGTAATCATCAGCTCCCAGTTCTAACCCTCTTACCTTGTCCATTTCATCGCCCCTCACCGTAACGATGATAATCGGCACATTAGAGAAAGACCGAATATCCTTCAGCACTTCAAGTCCATCCATATCAGGCAGACCAAGGTCGAGGATAATGACATCCGGGGACTCAGTCTCAGCCAGAGTTAATCCTTTACTTCCTTCAGCAGTAGATATTACTTTAGCCTCAGGCCAGCGCAGCTCGAAGCACAAAGAGATAGATTCAACAATATCTGGAGCATCCTCAATTATCAAAACCTTCAAGATGACTCGCCGTTAGACAAATTATTAGCCCGACTCTCTGGCTATGGGTTTGTGGCATTTTCCTCCTTAGCAAGGGGTAGGGAAAAGGCGAAGGTGCTACCCTTACCCGGTTGGCTATGGCACCAAATCTTGCCTCCCTGAAGTTCAACCAGTTGCTTGGAGATAGCCAAGCCTAAACCTAAGCCAAGAGAGCTATTTGAGTGCGAGTAAGGCTGGAATAACCCTCCTTGCTTCTCAGAGGGGATACCAGGACCGGTATCCTCCACTTCGATAATTAGGGCATTTGCCTCTACCTTAGCCCTCAAGGTCACTCGACCTCCTTCAGGGGTAAATTTGCTAGCATTGGATAACAGGTTCGAAAGCACCTGACTGGTGCGCTCCTCATCAGCTAGAACGTAAGGAAGCGGGCTCTCCAGTTCTACCTGAAATTCCTGCTTTTTAGCAGTAAGCGTGGGCGACCATTGACCCGCTAGCCTTCGGATCAGACTCCCTGCCTCTAAAGGCTCGAGGTTTGCCTTAAGAAGCCCCATTTCCCCCTTGGCCAGTTCCAGGAGTTCATTCAGGCGGTTACTCAAAGTATGGGTAGCATCGAGTATATTCTTGGCCAGCCTGTACTCAATCCCCCCTTTCGGTTCAAGCTGCTCTACTAGTAGCTTTCCCGAGGATAGGATAGGAGTTAGAGGTGTACTCAGTTCATGGGTGATAGCATTAGTAAATCGTACTCTTTGCTCTAACTCTCGCTTGTGCTCAGTAATATCCATATAGCTGCCCACGGTTACCCTCTTTCCCTGGTATTCAGTTGAGGTTACTCTTTCCATAATCCATATTATTTGTCCGTTCTTCCTCACCGACCTATATTCATAGGCTCGTGTTCGCTCCCCCTTTAACATTTTCGTAGCGTTTTCCCGAACCTTCTCCCTATCTTCTGGGTAAATAAGGTCGAAGGAGGGTCTCTCTAAAAGCTCCTTTTTGGTATAACCGGAGAGACTCTCAAATTCTGGGTTAACATATTTGAATTTCCCATCTTGGACGATAAATATCCCTACCTGAGTATTCTCAAATATCTTTCTTTGTAGTTCTCCCTCTCGCCTTCGCTCCGAGATATTCCTGGCTACTATTTCGATATCAGTTAATTCACCACCCGTCATAACTGGGCTAGTATTCAACTCAAATGGCACTATGCTGCCATCTTTAGCTTTGACTTCCACCTCATAAATAGACCGGCCCTTCATCCCCTCCAGGCGTTTTTTAATCCTTTCACTTACTATTTTGCAGGATTCTGGAGTAAGAAGCTCTTTGATATTTTTGCCTTCGACCTCCATACGAGTATAGCCAGTTTCCTCCTCACCACTTTTGCTCATGTAAGTGATATTTCCCTTTAGATCCATGAGAAGGATTATATCAGCAATGCCCTCTTTAACAGCCCTTTCTAGTTGATAGAGACGGGCATTATTAATAGCCTCAGATATCTGAGCAGACAACTGCTCCAGCACTTCCTTGTGCCACTTATTGTAGGTATCAGGTTTGGAGCTGGTGAGGTTAAGGCTGCTAAAGATCTCTCCTTTCGATATAAGAGGCACCCTGATAGCCGACTTCAAACCGCTCTTCAGATGAAGCTCATCCACAGGGAACCTTTGCTCTTTGAGGAAGTCATTTTCAATATTTGTTTGCTTATGCTGGATGAGCCACTGGAGAACTGAGTCCTCCAAAGGAATAGTATCTCTAGTATCAAGTTCAGTTGGCACGGTGGAAGAGACAGCCATAAACTTCACCTTGTCTCCTGCTTTTAAACTAATGGAGATGCGGTCAAATGGCACTAGCTTTTTAAGTTCTTGGGCGAAGGTTTCATATACTTGGCTAATATTGGCATCGGAGGTAATAATTCTGGTAAGATGGCTAATAGACTGGAGCAGTTCTTGACGACGCTTATTTTCCCCATATAGCCTGGCATTTTCTACGGGTGTGGAGATTTGCTTGGCAACATGCTCTAACAGGGAAAGCTCTCTTTCCCTGTAGGCATAAGGGCGCCGTGAGGCTATGATTAAGACAGCAAAGACTTCATCCTTGAGTATCAAGGGTAGATAAACGATAGACCTCGTTCCTTGTTTCAGATGATATTCACCAGTCCAGAATTTCCTTTCTTTAGACAGGTTTGGCTCCACAAGGCTTTGTTTGTGCTTAGCTACCCATTGGGTGGCCGTACCCTCAAGGGGTATGACATCGCCTTGCTTCCAAAGCGAGCTAATCTTGGTTGATAGGGCAAAGAAACGAAGCTCATCTCCCTCGATTGAAACAATGGTAGCCCAATCTACATCTATGACATGTCTTAATTCATTGGCGAAGCCCTCATAGACCTGCCTAATGTCGAGGCTTGAGGTAATGATTCTGTTTAGCTTGTTGATAAGGACTAGTTCCTGCTGCACTCGTTTCAACGCCTCAAGCTGGGATTGGTCATCCTTGGCCACTACGTTAACACTAACCGGACAGTGATAATTGCGGCTACCTCTTTGACTCATCTACCTGTTTGCTTTCATTAAAGTTAATTTGGCTCTATTTGCGCTACTCTATTTAACAACCGCGGTTAAGGCAAATATGAGCATTGGCTCCTTCTCTCCGCCTTCCCAAGGGTACGTATATTCCATAGATATGGTGCTCATGCCTTTCTTAAGCGCCTTGAAAGTCCACACTTCTTGACCCCCGGCAGGGCACTGACCCCGATTGCAGCCAAGGCGCCGCACGGGACGGGGAATAGCGTGGGGCCGTCAACCCAGCCTTGGTCTCCCGAGTGCCCTGCCGAGCATCGGACAAACCATAGCCTACTTTTGCTCTTTGGACGGATACTCTAGTACGTCCTCAATCATGGTTATAGTATCTTCATCAAGCTCAGGAAATTTCCTGCGGGCGTATTCACGAAACTCAGGCCATTCAGTTGGCATCTTGGAACGTGCTTGAGCAATGGACTTCAACACGGAGAGGATTCCGACGACAGCCCGTTGGACGTCCAGGGGCTCTTGTGATAACACCACGGTCACATAAGGGTCCAATCGCTCACCAGTGGGCGTCTCAACCTCAACGGCAGGTTGGGGAGATAGGTAGCCAGCACTAATAAATAGGTTGCCCTCACCAAGGCCCAAAGGCTTGGCAATCTTCCGCAGAATACGGGCTGATGGGAAACGTTCTCCCCTCTCTATGCGACCAAGGTGTGATGAAGATACGCCTGACATTTTACTGAGCGCCTGTAGTGTCAGCTCCCTCATGACTCTATTCTGCCTGATTGTTTCGCCTAACTCACTCCTGCTATCTCTGCTCATCTTGGCTTCCATCTGGAGCAACATAAAAAAGCTCATCAAACCTATATCTGGGGAAGGCTTTCATTGCCCGATGATGAATTTTTCATTGATGGTTCGTTCACTATGTCTCACCCGGTAAATCTGGCTTCTGGATATTCCCATGGCTTGAGCCAGCTGGACTAAGCTCGAGTAGTCCTCATTGTAGAGGTCAAAAACCCTTGTTCTCAGTTTCACGACCATCCTTGTGAGCTTTACCTTTGGTACCCATATGTTCCAGCAACTGCTTGTTAAATGCCTCAAGCCACAAAAGTTCCAGCAGCCGCTTCTTAAATTCAGGTGGCATAGCCACCGGTTTATACACCGATTTTACCAGTCTTCTTATCTTCTCTTCCTTGCTCATTGGTCTTCCTCTCCTGAGCATCTTGGTTCTATATACAGGGCACTGAGTTGCTGCCTGCCATTCTTCATTCGTCTTTTGCCTGCTGGCTTCCATCTGGGGCAACATAAAAAAGCTCATCAAGCCTATATCCGGGAAAGGCTTTTACTGCCCCAACGATGAATTTTTCATTGATGGTGCGTTCACCGTGTTTCACCCGGTAAATCTGGCTGTTCGCTATTCCCATGGCTTGAGCCAGCTGGACTAAGCTCGAGTACTTCATGTTCGCCGGTGGTTCTGCCGCCTTGGAAGTGACCCACCGGGCTGACCTGCACTTGGGGCACTTGCGTAGCTGTGGGTTACGAGGCATCCACTCATGCTCACACTTGGCGCACTTATACGTTGGATAAAACTCAAAAATCCTTGTTCTTAGTTTCAGACCACCCTCGTGAGCTGTATCTTTA
>DAOUFA010000059.1:0-16298 GCA_034430355.1 Dehalococcoidales bacterium | reverse complement strand
GGTATCCAGTATCTAGTCAGCCCTTTTATTGTCAGCCGGACAATGAGGGTAAAGTGGGTTTCGGAGAAAGATGAGCCGGAGCTACACCGGATGGTGGGCGAACTTGCCGAGAAGGCGCGTGTGCCTAAGCCTAAAGTTGGCATCTCACAGTTAGCCATACCTAATGCCTTTGCCTTCGGTCGAACCCAGCGCGATGGGCGAGTCTGCGTTACTCGTGGCATCCTGAATCTGATGAGCAAGGATGAGCTTAGGGCTGTTCTGGGGCACGAGATATCTCATGTCAAACACCGCGACATGGTAATTATGACCTTACTTTCGGCTGTCCCGCTGGTACTGTACTGGATCGCCGTGAGTATGATGTGGGGAGGGGTTTCCGGTCGCAGGCAGGGGGGTGGTTACGCAGCCTTAATTGGGCTTGGTGCTTTCGCCCTTTACTTTCTTACCAATATATTAGTGCTGTATGGGTCAAGGATACGCGAGTATCATGCTGACTTAGGCAGCGTAAAACTGGGGAATATGCCTCATCACTTAGCCTCGGCGTTATATCGGCTGGTCTATGTAAATGCGCGATTCAAGGGCAGGGAGGAACTCAAACGAGTTGAGGGAGTCAAAGCCTTCTTCCTTAATGACCCGTCCCGGTCATGGCGTGAGATTCGAGAGCTAACCGATATCGACCGGGATATGAGTGGTACTATTGACTATGACGAGCTCATGGAAGTTCGTCAAAAGGAAGTGAGGCTGAGCCGGACTGATAAATTGATGGAGCTTTTTAGCAGTCACCCTAATACGCTCAAAAGGATAAAGCACTTATCCACCTTTGTTGTTTGATGCCCGGCTTGACTAATCATTAACCCAAGACTACTACTGCTAGCTTATCTTTTTCTGAACCTGCTTTCATTTCAGTAAATGACGAAGGAGGGGGAAATGAGGCGACTAAGTCGTGTGAAATGGTGCTTACTGGGTTGTCTGATAGTGGGGCTCGTCTTCGCCGGGGTATCTGTTTTTCTACCCGGCAGGCTTACTAATGCGGTAGGGCAGGTAGCTAACGACGAGTTTGCCTGTAAACTAAGAGCCCTTACCGAACCAGAGGCCATTGAGGACCCCACTCTGGTTGAGATGGTCATTGAGACGGTCGGGGTGAGTGAGGTTGATTCCCAGCCTATAGTAGTGTTGAAGGAGAAGGCTGGGGAGCGCTATCTTATCATTTCAATTGGTTTTGCCGAGGCAACCGCCATAGCCGTAATCATTGAAGGAGTCAGTATACCACGGCCATTGACCTCTGACTTGCTTTGTTCTATTATGAATAGACTTGGGGCAAGCGTAGAATCCATTGTTATTAATGACATTCGCGATAATATCTTTTATGCTAACATAATCCTTAAGGCTAATTGGACGGAGATGAAAGTTGACTCCCGTCCCAGTGATGCCATCGCTATTGCTGTAAGAACTGGAGTACCTATCTACGTTGAGGAAGCAGTCTTGGATGAGGCAGGGATTAAGCCAGGCCAGGACACCGGTGGTTACATCATCATGCCGTTAGAAACTGACCAACCAGGTGTCAGCCTCTAAGCCCCTTGTGCCTTGCCTGGGCAATGGAAAGGAAATAGAGGGCTAAAATGAATGCCATATGTGTGGAAAATCTAACCAAGAGATACGGAGCTAATGAGGTACTCAAGGGAGTGAACTTGAAGGTGGACGAGGGGGAGTTCTACGCTCTTATGGGTCCCAATGGCTCGGGGAAGACCACGCTTGCCTCTATCATCGCCTCGGTAAGAATACCTACCAGTGGCAGTGTAGATATCTATGGAAGAAAGTCTTGGCAGGCAAAGGAATGGATAGGTTATGTCCCGCAGGAGAATTTCTCCTCCCCCAAGCTTACTGGCCGGGAAAATTTGATGTATTTTGCCAGGCTCCTCGGTCATTCCGGCAGCCAGGCGGAGAGTTTAGTTAATGAAATGCTGGGCAGGATTGAGCTGTCGGCAGATGCCGATAAAAGAGTCGACAAATATTCTGGGGGGATGAGGAAAAGGTTAGAGGTGGCCACGTCACTCTTTCCTGGAGTAAGAATTCTGATATTGGATGAACCAACCACCGGTCTTGACCCATCTGCCAGGAGGAAGTTTCTCGGTTTGGTTGAAGAGGTAAAGGATAAGCAGACCACCATCTTCCTCATCACTCACTTAGGTAGTGACGCCGAGCTGGCGTCAAGGGTTGGTTTGATAGACAACGGGGAAATCATAGCCGAAGGTGAGCCCGAAGCATTAAAGAGGATGCATGGTCTGGTGGATGTAATAACCGTAGAGACGGCGGTGAAAAGTGACAAAGTGGCTGATGTATTGAGGAATTTCAGTGATGGGAAAAGGCTGCTGGAAACTGAGACTGGCTACAGAATCTACTGTAAGCACGGTGACAAAGTGCTGCCGGAGGCGGTTAGAAACCTTGACCAGATTGGCGGCAAGGTAACACGAATTGAAGTGGCCAAGCCCTCGCTGGAAGACGTATTTTTCAAGTTGACCGAGAAAACAGTTACCGAGGTTAGCTAGTTGAGTCAAATAGCAGCTGCTTTCAGTAAGACAATAAAGGAATTTCTAAGAGAACGAGCGGTACTGTTTTGGACAATAGCCTGGCCAATCGTATGGGTGCTCATTGGTAGCTTTGTCTTTGTCTCAGGTGCACCCAAGGAAATAGTACCATACCTTAGAGGGGCTACTACAATTGCAATGCTGGTCTTCGCCTTAATGATAGCCGGCATAGCTAACCTCCCGGCTAACATTGCTGCTGATAGGGAGAATGGTTTGCTGGCAAAGTTAATGTCAATGCCCATAAGCCCTCGGAAAGACTTTGTGGGAAGGATTCTTGGGCTGGCAGCTTTTTCCTGCTTAGCCGCGGCTCTGGTTATAGCTGTCGGTCTGGCCTGTGGAGCCCGTTTCTCCACTACCGGTATCGGGGTGTTACAAGCTGTTGGCTTTCTGCTGCTGGTCATCTGTGCTTCGGCGGGGATAGGACTCCTTGTCGGAACATTTATCAAACATGTGCACGGAGCAGTAATGACCGGTGTCGGAATTGCGGTGGTAACCTCGGCTGTTTCGGGTATGTTCATGCCATACTCAGCCCTCCCCCCGATGCTCCAGCAGTTTGCCCGGGTTTACCCAATTGCCTCGGCTAACTCATCGGCTATCTATGCCCTCATGGGAGAAGAGATAGCTGGTTATAACCCGCTAACCGTCAGCCAGATAAGCCTCACCGTAGCGCTATCAGTTTTTCTTCTCATCCTGGGCACAATCCTTTACTCCCGACGCTGCTGGAGAACGGAGTAACCACCAACAATGTCCAATTTGACACTTCATTAAGGCCCTCATCAGCCCCGTTACACTATATAGTTTGGCATTTTTCCCCTTCACTCCCCTCTCACTGAAGCTGTTTTGCCTTTTGCTAAGCTTCATGTTCAGCTAGAGATGCCTGCTGGCATTTTTTGTGCTCTTATGGTATAATTGTATGGCATAATTGTGCTATATATCGGCAATATTTGTGCCTTTTTGATGCAATTGACACAAAGGCTAATTGGGGGATGAGTATGTCCGAAAAAGGGAACAGGACCAAGAAGGAAAGGGGGACAAGTACGATGCCCACCTTGGACATCACCGAGCACGAGCGGGCTGAGGAAGCATTGCGAAAAGCTCACGACGAGCTAGAAATGCGGGTTGAGGAACGAACTGCAGAGCTCACAAAGGCCAACGAAGAATTGCGGATTGAAATGACCGCGCGCAAGCAGATGGAGGAGGCGCTGAAGGATTCCGGAGGAAGATATAGAAGCCTGGTAAACAACATTAAGCTAGGCATTCTTAGGTCGACCCCCGGACCCCCGGGAAGGATTCTGGAAGTGAATCCAGCCATGGAAGAGATTACCGGCTACTCCAGGGAAGAGTTGCTGAAGATGGATATTCGTAAGATGTATGTGAATCTCGAGGAAAGAAAGGCCATTGTCGAGGAATTAGTCTCGACTAGAGGGAAGGTAGCCAGGGAACTACGATGGAGGAAAAAGGATGGGAGTGAAATGGTGGTGTTGAATAGAGTGATTGCGGTGAGAGACGATACGGGCAAGGTTCTATATTTGGATGCCATTATGGAGGACATCACCGAGCGCAAGCGGGCTGAGCAGCTATACAGAACCTTAGCCACTAGCTCACCGGTTGGCGTTTACATTGCCCAGGAGGGAAATTTTGTCTTTATCAATCCCCAGTTCCAGAAATACATGGGTTTTACCGAAGATGAATTGTTAGGTAGAGATTCTTTAAGCCTTGTCCATCCCGAAGACAGAGAGATGGTCAGAGAAAATGCAGTAGCAATGCTGAAGGGAAAGCGCTCTTCTCCCTACGAGTTCAGGTATATTGACAAGAGTGGGGAGACGATATGGGCTATAGAAACGGTTACCTCCACCCACTATAAGGGAGAACGAGCCGCCCTGGGGAACTTCATGGACATCACCGAGCGCAAGCAGGCAGAGCAGAGGATAGAACAGGCGAACATCCGTCTGCAAGAAATGGACCGGCTTAAATCCATATTCCTCGCCAGTATGAGCCATGAACTTAGAACTCCGCTGAACTCCATCATCGGATTTACCGACCTAATCTTGGAAGGCATGGTGGGCGAAATCAACGAGGAGCAGCGAAGTCAGCTTACCTTGGTGAAGTGCAGCGCCGACCATCTTTTAAGCTTGATTAATGACGTTCTGGATATATCTAAGATAGAAGCGGGAAAGGTAGAAGTCTCGCTGGAAGAATTTAAGCTCGATGATATAATGGGAGAGGTAGTTGAGAGCTTTTCGCCAATCGCAGATTTAAAAAGCATAGGGGTTTTCAAAGAGGTGCCCGGAGGCATTACACTCTTCAGCGACAGAAGACGTGTGAAGCAAGTCTTAATGAATCTTGTCAGTAATGCTGTTAAGTTCACCGAGCAGGGAGGCGTAAAGATTGTAGCCAGAGTTCTAAGAGGTGACATTCTGGAGATTTCTGTTATTGATACCGGGACAGGGATACGAAAGGAAGACATGAATAGACTCTTCGTGCCGTTTCAACAGGTTGACGAGTCTCTTACCAAGAAACATGAGGGAACTGGACTGGGGCTGCACCTCACCCAGAAGCTGGTCACCCTTCTGGGTGGCAATATCTCGGCGAAGAGTGAATATGGTAAGGGGAGTGAGTTCACCTTTACCATTCCGCTACAATATGTGGAGGTACAAAGAAATGCAAAGAGTGCTAGTAGTAGAGGATAATGAGGCTAATATGCATTTGTTCCGGTTTCTCCTTGAGAAACGTGGCTTTGAGGTTATCGAGGCGAGGAACGGTATTGAAGGTGTAGACTCAGCAATCAGGGAGAAACCGGACTTGGTACTCCTGGATATTCAACTGCCGGACATCAACGGGGTGGAGGTCATGAAAAGGATAAGAGCATCTGAAGCTGACAGTAACCTCCCTATCATTGCCTTAACTTCCTATGCCATGGCCGGTGATAGGGAGAAGATTCTAGGGGCTGGCTTTAGCAGTTACATGGCCAAGCCCATTGATGTGAAAACCTTCATCGTAGAGATAGAGAAATACTCGTGAACAGGCTACAAAGTCAAAACAGTGGAAGAGACACTGCGTAACGCAATTAACAGTGCATATTAGTAACATTTGCCTGCTTTGTTACCTTTAGTTTATTGAGGCCTCATAATTAATTACCAACTTTATTATCAATTGTTTCATTGTGCAAGGGGTGTTGACAACCACGCAATTAGGAGTAGAATTGAGCCATAGACGTCTGAAATCGCCTTAAAATAGCAGGACCATAGTGGTGGTTTAGGAGGTACACAATGATGCCGAAACTGCGGATATCAGCCCGTGTTATTTGCTTTCTAGCCTTGGTTATGATAACTCTTGGCTGTCGTGGCCCTGGTGTGCCGAGCCCTCCTTCTATATCCATGACCCTTTATGAGAACACGGAGCACGGCTTCTCCATTAAATATCCTGAGGGATGGACCGAGAGTATGCAGGGAGTGGGGACGTATTTCTCTTTCGAGTTCAAAGACCCTGAAGGAAGTCTCTCGGCAAGTGTGTCCCTGGAATACAAGACCGAAAGGATTATTCTAGCTGACCTTGTATCAGAAGCCAGAGAATACATGGAATCCATGCCCCAGTATGAGTTGATTTCGGAGGGTGACATTGCCATAGGCGAAGGCATCTTAGGCTACGAAATAGTGGGCAAGGGAGACCTCGGCAAGGGGAAAGTTGAGAAGTTCAGGTTTGTTACCTTAGCCCGAGAACAGCAGGGCTTTTGGGTTGGAGTCAGCGGAGAGCCTGCCGAATTTGACCAGCAGACACAGATAATAAATGCCATAGTGGATAGCTTCAAGCTGTTGCCAACGTATACCTTTGTTCCCCCAACTCCCAGCCCGGGGGGAACCTACACCAGTGCTGAGCATGGCTTTTCCATAACCTACCCTGCAGAGTGGGTGGAGTCCCCCACTGGTCGCCCCGATGAAATCATATCACTCGCATCCCCAGAGGGGCTCCCCAGTGTAAGTGTCAGTCTATCGCCGGTGGGTGAGGGGACCACCCTTGCCGAGTTTGGGCCCCAGCTCGCCCAAGACCTAGGGCAGCATTGGGGGGACTATGAATTGATTTCCGAAGGTGAAATAACACTGGATGACGGGACGCCAGCCTACGAAATCGTATTCAGCGGCACAATGGAGGGCTACACTCTCAAAGCCAAGTATGTGATTGTAATTCAGGAGACCCAGGCCTTCTTTATCATGGGTTTCAGCATGCCTGCCCGTTTTGAACAGGATGAGGCAGTCCTGGATGAGGTGATTCATAGCTTCCATCTTGAACTGCCTGCTCCTGAGGTTATAGTTGGTGAGGAGGGACCCACTATTGCCGCCCCTCGGCTTCAGAACCCAGTTACTCTCGACGGAGACATCTCTGGAAACGAGTGGGAAGATGCGGGGCAACTTTCACTCACCTTTGTTTATACCCACGGCGAGTCATCTCTAACCTACCCGGGAGTTATCTACCTAAAACACGATGGATCCTGCCTCTGGATATGCATCCAGGTTCAAGACGATGATGAGGACAAGTTCCCGGCGCTGGGCGACTATGCTGCCATTCTATTTGATGCCACCGGAGACGGCGAGATCGGTTCTGGAGATGACTCTGCCATCATACATCACGGTATGGATGCCGAAGACCTTAGACCTGATGAAGAGGGGGTCTGGCTGTCCGATACTGAATTTGGGGGAAAGAATGATGTTGCCGGACAATCAGGATGGGCTTCGGGGTGGTACACCTATGAGATGCGCAAACCATTGAATTCTGGAGATACCAACGGATACGATATCGCCATATCTCCGGGAGATACCATACTGTCCAGCAGTTGCTTTTGGGATGCCGGCGAAACCACGGAGCATTCTGCCGACGCCGGGAGTTTTTACATAGAGCTTGAGGCGTAGCCGGTACTATGGAAATAAAAAAGAGTCGAGGGCAATCCTCGACTCTTTATACCTAATTGCACTTTTTAGCGGTTGGGGCAACCGAGCGCTCGGAGGTAGCAATTACTCGTTTGGCACACGACTGTCCTTCTCTTTGAGAGGAGGAACATTAGTGGGTGGATTAATTAAGTGTTTCTTCGCAGTAAAGGGCGAGTAACCCCTGGAAACCAGGTGGCCATCCTCGGTAATCTCAAGCCCAACACCGCACTTAGGGCATGTTTGATGTCGTGGAAGACGTAATGCCCAACCGAAGTAACGAGTCCCACACTTCGGACATTTCCCCTCCAGCATACATCCATCATACCAGAGTGATTCTCCTAGAGTGTCAAGCCTGCGTCGGAGCAACGAGGGAGGCTTTTTACCTCTGCCAATGCCTGCAATTACGTTATCTCGCCTTTTTTCAGCGAGTTTCAAGATAAGGGGTGCCTTAACCGAAAAGAGCCTGGACTATACCGGTGATAACCCAAAAAGATTGCACTTATAGCTGGTGACTGGTATAATAGGGTTTGGATTCAATAGTTAAATCATAGTTAGAATATTGGTTATCGCCAAAATTATAGATTTTATTAAACAAGAGTAGTAACGGGGGTGGTTAAAACCTCTCGTCCCAAATAGGGTGGGAGGTTTCCATTTAATAGACTAGAGAAGGATTCCGACAACGCTTCTTAACCGGGGGCAGCCAATGACTGAAGATGAAAAGCTGGAGATAATACGACATTCGGCAGCTCATGTCTTAGCCGAGGCGGTTCAGTCTATCTTTCCTGATGCTAAGTTTGGCATCGGGCCAGCTATTGAAAATGGCTTTTACTACGACTTTGATTTACCCCGCTCATTGACTCCGGATGATTTACCACTCATTGAGACTAAGATGAGTGAAATAATCGTGTCCAATGTGCCTTTTGTTAGACAGGAAGTAACTAAGCCGGAGGCCCGACAGCTATTCGCTGCTCAGCCCTATAAGCTGGAGTTAATTGATGAGATTCCGGATGAGAAGGTCAGTTTGTATCGGCAAGGTTCGTTTGTTGATTTGTGCCGCGGACCTCATGTGAGTTCTACCGGGGAAATAAAGGTGTTTAAGCTGGTTAGCATTGCTGGCGCTTACTGGCGGGGCGATGAACACCAGCCTATGTTACAGCGTATATATGGTGTTGCTTTTGATACCGAAGAGGCTCTAGCCGAGCATCTAAAGAAACTTGAAGAAGCCACCAGGCGTGACCATAGGAAATTAGGCGCTGAGCTTGACCTGTTTAGTATCCACGAGGAGGCTGGTTCCGGGCTGGTTCATTGGCACCCCAAGGGAGCGGTGATACGCCGTGTTATTGAGGACTTCTGGAAGGATGAGCATATTAAGCGCGGCTATTCTCTGGTATACACCCCGCATATTGCTAAACTGGACTTATGGAAAACCAGCGGTCACTGGGATTTTTACCGTGACTACTTATACAGCCCGATGGAGGTAGAAGGGCAGGAGTATATTATTAAACCGATGAACTGCCTGGGGCATATCCTGATTTATAAAACAAGGCAACACAGCTATCGGGAGCTACCACTGCGTTATGCTGAGCTGGGCACTGTTTATCGCTATGAACGCTCCGGGGTATTGCTTGGTCTGTCCCGGGTCAGGGGCTTTACTCAGGATGACGCCCATATCTTTTGCCGTTTTGACCAGCTAGAAGATGAAGTGGTAGGGGTATTAGATTTAGCCCGCTTTATGATAGATACCTTTGGTTTTACCAACTACCGGGTGTTACTTTCCACTCGTCCTGAGAAATATGCTGGTACGATACAGGCCTGGGATGAAGCTACTGAGACCCTAAGCCAGGCTCTGGCTCGGCTAAAGGTTGCCTATGATATAGACCCGGGAGAAGGTGTATTTTATGGCCCCAAGGTAGATATTAAATTTGAGGATGCCCAGGGCAGGGGGTGGCAGGGTCCCACTATTCAGGTCGATTTTAATCTGCCTCAGCGGTTTAATGTTACCTACATTGGCGAAGATGGCAAAGAGCATTTGGTAGCCATGGTGCATCGTACTGTGCTGGGCAGTATGGAGCGCTTTCTGGCTTCGCTTATTGAGCATTATGGAGGTGCCTTCCCGGTATGGCTGGCACCACTTCAGGTAATGATAATACCGGTGGCTGACCGCCATCTGGACTACGCTTATAAGCTGGAGGCTGAACTTAGCGGCGAAGGGATACGCACCAAAGTTGATGCTCGGTCAGAAAGGGTAAACCTCAAAATTCGACAGGCACAGCTAGATAAGGTACCTTATATGCTGGTAGTAGGTGATAAAGAGGTAGCTGATTCTACCGTTTCCGTGCGTTTGCGCACGGGGGAACAAATAGCCTCCCAGTCCTTTGATAGCTTCAAAAAAACTGTTACCACGGCTATCGCAGATAAAACAAAGGACTTAAGGTAGTAATGAGGTCGTTTGCCAAGGGAAGTTTGAAGGGGCTCCACCCCTTCAAAACCCATGCTTCCCCCTCTCCTTCAAAGGAGAGGGGGATACAGGGGGTGAGGTTGATAAATAATGTCTATAGTTTGATTACTTTAAATGAGTGTGCTATAGTTCCCGTGCGTGAAATAGCTAGGCTTAAAGGAGGTAAATAAGGACATAGTTAAGAAGCTGCGTATTAACGAGAGGATAATAGCTAAAGAAGTTCGCCTCGTGGGAGAGAAGGGGGAGCAGTTAGGTATTATGCCTTTGGCTCAGGCACGGGAAATAGCCAGGAAGAAAAACCTTGACCTGGTTGAGGTAGCAGCCAACACAATACCCCCGGTGTGCCGTCTTCTTGACTACGGGAAGTATAAGTATGAGCAAGCTAAGAAAGAGCGCCAGGCTCGGAAGAGCCAGAAGGTTCAGCTGTTGAGGGAGGTTCGGTTACGACCCAGAATAGACAACCATGATTTTGAGGCTAAGACTAGGTTAGTCGGGAAACTGCTGGATGAGGGTGATAAGGTCAAGGTGAGTGTAATGTTCCGAGGGCGTGAAATCACCCACTCCGATATTGGCTGGAGGCTATTGCAGAGGATGACGGAATCACTAAAGGAAGTGGCTTCTCTGGAGAGACAACCATCAATGGATGGCAACAGAATGGTTATGATTTTATCACCGGTAGCCGCTCAAAAACTAAATAAGGGAAAGACAGAGGAAGCCTAGGATGCCAAAAATCAAAACCCATAAAGGAGTGCAGGGCCGCTTCCACATTACTGGTAGCGGCAAAATTATGCGGACTAAGGGTGGGAAAAGCCATTTGCGCCGTCGTAAGGCAAAACGAACCAAGCGCCTTTACGATGAAACAATACCCGTAAGTCCCAGTGATAGGGTTCGGATAAAAAGACTTTTACCTTACGGAGTTAAATAGGAGGATATTTTGCCACGGGTAAAGAGAGGTAAGACGGCACATCGCCGACATAAGAAGGTGCTAGCCCTGACCAAAGGGCATAGGGCAACCAGGCACTCCCTTTATCGTCGAGCTCATGAGTCTATGCTCAAGTCACTGAGCTATGCCTATAGGCACCGCCGTGAGCGGAAGGGTGACATGAGGCGCCTGTGGATTTTACGGGTTAATGCTGCTAGCCGAGCCCACGGGCTTACCTATAGTCAATTTATGGACGGCTTAAGAAAGTCCGGGATTGAAATTAACCGTAAGCTGTTAGCCGATATGGCAGTCAGAGAGCCTGAATCCTTGGCTAATTTGATAACCATAGCCAAAGGCAAGGTTCAGGACTAAAAGATTATTTAGCTAATTCTATCTCCTGTATCCCCTTCCCCTTGATAAGGGGAAGGGGAACATATTGTTTTAGAGGGGCGAAGCCCCTCTAAAACACCCTGATTACAACCCCAATAAGAGAGGTCTTTCTCAGGGGTAGATTGAAGGGGCTTTGCCCCTTCAAAAGTAGCCTTCCCCCTCTCCTTACTAAGGAGAGGGGGATTAAGGGGGTGAGGTTAATAGACAGCAACAAATAGTAAGGTATTCTTCTTGACCCAATTGCTACTGATAACCTATAATCCAGAATAATGAAAAAGGAAATATTCTTTGATTTAGAAACCCAGCATTGGTCGACAGAGGTGGAGGGCGGATGGAACAATATTCGTGGGTTCGGTTTGTCTATTGCAGTGTCTTGGGACAAGGGACATGGGTTTCGTGATTGGTCTGAAAGTAAAGTGCAAGAGCTGATTAAGGAACTAGCACAGTTTGACACGATTATCGGATTTAACCTACTAAAATTTGATTATGAAGTGCTGAGCGGGTATGCAGATGATGTCCACATGCTATTAGATGGAAAGACATTTGATATTTTTATTGATGTGAAAGGTCGCTTATCGCCTGATGTGAAGTGGCCAAGTTTAGAAGACATATCTTCGCCTACATTAGGAATGGAGAAATTGGGGACTGGATACGAAGCAGTGAGTTGGTTTCAAGAGGGGAAAATTAAAGAGGTAATAAATTATTGTCGGCAGGATGTGGAACTGACAAGAGAGATTTACGAATATGGACGGGAACGTGGACTGATTTACTATTGTCCAACCAGAGGAGTAAGGATTGAGGTTAAAGTGGATTGGAAATAGAAATATTGTTTAATCAGGGGTAGTTTGAAGGGGCGCTAACCCCCTGGGGATGAAGTTAATAAACAATCTCGGCTAAAGGCAAGAAGGTGTTACAGCAGCTTAAAGAACTAAAATCAAAGGCAATACAGGAATTAGAGAGCATTAACACTATTAAGCAGTTGGAATCTTGGCGGGTTCGTCACCTGGGCAAGAAGAGTAATCTAACCCAGGCTCTACGTAGCTTAGCCTCATTACCTCTTGAGGAGAGAAAAGTTGTTGGCGCTCAGGCTAATCAGGTTAAGGTTGATTTAGAGGAAAGTTTGAGGCAAAAGGAGCTGGTTCTACGAGAGACGCGACTGGTAGTATCGGCTAAGAAAGAGCGTGTTGATATTACCCTGCCCGGTCGTCCTTTACCCGTAGGTCATTTGCATCCTATTACTCAAACACTCTATGAAATATGCGACATATTTGTCTCTATGGGCTTTCAGGTAGTGGAGGGGCCGGAGGTAGAGTGGGACTATTATAATTTTGAGGCATTGAACATTCCTCAGGAACACCCGGCTCGTGATACCATGTCAACATCTTGGGTTGATTTTGAGACCGATAGCGGGGAAAGACCTATGCTATTACGGACCCACACTACCTCGGTAACCGCTAGGATTATTGAGACCATGCCACCCCCGATAAGAGTAGTTGGGCCAGGCAAGGTCTATCGCTATGAGGCTAGTGATGCTACCCATACCCCTATGTTCTATCAAATTGATGGTGCCGTTATAGATAAGGGTATCACTATGAGTGAGTTGAAGGGGACACTCTTTGAGTTTGCTCGCCGTTTCTTTGGCGAGGGCAGGAAGGTGCGCTTCCGCTGTGATTACTTCCCCTTTGTCGAGCCTGGCGTTGAGATGGCTATAGAATGCCTGGTCTGTGGTGGTAAAGGCTGCCGCTTGTGCGGCAATACCGGCTGGATTGAAATATTAGGTGCCGGAATGACTCACCCTCAAGTACTTCAGCGGGGCGGTATTGACCCCGAGGTTTACACCAGCTTTACCTTCGGTATGGGTATTGACCGTCTGCCCATGCTTCGCTACCGAATCGACGATACTAGACTGTTTTATAGCAGTGACCTTAGATTTTTGAGGCAGTTCTGACAGATGAAGGTTCCACTTAGCTGGCTTGGGGAATATGTAGATGTTACCCTGCCCCCGACTGAGTTAGCCAACAGGCTGACAATGGCTGGTACTGAGGTCAAGGGGATACAGGTCATTGGTGGTAGTTGGGAAAATATCGTTGTCGGTCAAATAGTGGCGGTTAACCCCCACCCCAATGCCGACCGCCTTAGTTTAGCTACCATAGATTTAGGCACGGAGCAGCCGACCGTTGTCTGCGGAGCACCAAATCTCAGGCTTGGCGATAAGGTAGCCTTTGCCTCAGTTGGGGCGCAACTGATAGATGGGCATAGTGGGCAGGCGTTCCGCCTGGAATCAGCCAAGATTCGTGGCGTGGTATCTAATGGTATGGCTTGCTCGGAAAAGGAACTGGGTATCTCCGACAGCCATGAAGGGATTATGGTCTTGCCTGCCGAAGCCCCTGTTGGCACTCCGCTGGCAAGCTATCTGGGTGATACTATCTTTGATATGGATATAACGCCTAATCGCCCTGACTGCCTGTGCCTGGTTGGCATCGCTAGAGAAGTGGCTGCCCTGACCGGGCAAGGTTTGCATCTCCCTGAAACTGAGTATGAAGAAAAAGCATTGCCTGTAGACCAGCAGATATCAGTAGAGATTGTCGCCCCTGACCTATGTTCCCGGTATTGCGCCAGTCTAATCACCGGCATAAAAGTGGCTGAGTCCCCCCGGTGGCTGCAACAACGGTTACTGAAATGCGGCATGCGCCCGATAAATAATATTGTCGATATTACTAACTACGTTATGCTGGAATATGGACAGCCCCTCCATGCCTTTGATTATGACCAGATTAAAGGGCGAAAGATTATCGTGCGCCGGGCTACTAAAGGGGAAACTATAATTAGTCTGGATGGGATAGAGCGGCGCCTGGCTGAGGATATGCTGGTTATTGCTGACGAGGAGGAGGCGGTGGCTATCGCCGGGGTTATGGGTGGGGCTGATAGTGAGGTTACTCCGGAGACCACATCAATACTGCTGGAATCAGCCAATTTCAGCCCGCCCAGCATTCACTATACCGGCAGGGTATTGGATTTACCCAGTGAAGCCTGTATGCGGTTTGAGAGGGGCATTCGTCCTGAGCTAACTCTGCCAGCGCTTAAACGGGCTACCCAGTTAATTGTCCAGCTAGTCGGTGGCAAAGCAGCTAAAGGCTTGATTGATGCTTACCCCGGGAAACAGGAGCCCGAGTCCATCCCGTTATCAACCAGCCAGGTAAATCAACTCCTGGGCGTTGAGTTTAGCCTTGACCAAATAGTGGGGGCGCTGACTGCCCTGGGCTTTGAGTGCAAGGTAGCTTCAGCCTCAGAGGTCTGGGTTACTGCCCCTTACTGGCGAAGTGATATACATCAGGCGGTTGACCTTATCGAGGAGGTAGCCCGTATTATTGGCTATGATGAGATTCCAGCCGCTATGCTGGCTCAGTCCGTACCGCGACAAAGCCCTGAGCCTATTCTTAGCTTTAAGCAGAAAGTAAGGTATAGCCTTGTCGGTTATGGCTTTCAGGAGGTAGTTACCTATTCGTTAACTAGTTTAGAAATGCTAAACAGGCTGCTACCTGAACCCCACCCTCTTGACCCAATGCCCCTCCGTGTCGCCAACCCGATGACCCTGGAGCAGGAGTATCTTCGCCCTAACCTGCGAGCTAACCTTTTAGCCGTCCTATCAGCCAACAGGAGATATGAAGACAGTGGTATCAGGCTTTTTGAGCTGGGCAAGGTATATTTACCCCGACCGAAGGACTTACCCAGTGAGCCTGAGGTGCTGTGTGGCTTACTAAGCGGCTCTAGATTTGAAAAATCGTGGCACGGTGGAGATGATTCGTTTGATTTCTACGATGCTAAGGGAGTGGTCGAAGGCTTACTCAGCCAGCTGGACATAGACGCCAGCTTTGACGAGAGTAAAGACGAAAGCTTACACCCGGTTAAGCAGGCGGCTATAGTTATAGGAGGTAACAAATTAGGCGTGGTCGGTGAGCTACACTCTAAACTATTAGAGGCTTTTGAAATTCCCGGGGCTACCTATCTTTTTGAAATCAACCTGACGGCGCTTTTACCGTTTAGCTTAGGTCACAAGATGTTCCAGCCAATATCACGATTTCCCACTATAGTTAGGGATATTGCCCTGGTAGTTGATGCTGGAGTAACCCACCACAGGGTAAAGGATATCATTAACAGCTTTCCCTTGGTGAAGCAGGTTACCATATTTGATGTCTATTCTGGCGAGCAAGTCCCACCGGGTAAGAAGTCCCTTGCCTATAGCATTACCTTCCAGTCCCCGACCCATACCTTGACTGACGAAGAGGTTAACCAGGTCCAGCAGCAAATCCTGGACAAGCTATCCACCGAACTCGGCGCCACCCTGCGCACCTGATATATAAGGCAGTGACCAGAAATAAATGGGCTAAAATTTCGAGTATCTTCGTCTTACTCTACGGCCTGTTTCTTTTGTTTCAGGCTATATGGCCGGGATGGGCTATAGTGCAAGATGAAGCAGGTTTAGACGTAGCCAAAATTATTGGCGGTCTGGCTCTCATCGGTTGGGCGGTTATTTTCTTTAAGTTGAAGGGTTAGCTTGAGGTTAGTAGGCAAGTTTGAAGGGGCGTCAGCCCCTTCAATTATTATTCTCCCCCCCTCTCCTTTGAAGGAGAGGGGGACACAGGGGGTGAGGTAGATAACTAATCTCTAATAAGCTCCTTGAGTCTTACTACTATTTCTTCTAAGGGCACAAGTTGAGACTCTTTCTCCGAGCGCTTTTTTATCTCGGCGCTATTAGTTTCCAGGGTGCGGGGGCTGATGGTAACCCGAATAGGTATCCCCAGAAGGTCGGCATCATTAAACTTTACCCCCGGTGACTCCTGGCGGTCATCAAAAAGTACCTCTAAACCTTCAGCCTCTAACCCGGCATACAGCTTTTCAGCGGCAGTTGCCACCTCAGAATTTTCCAGGTATAAGGGGCAGAGATAGATATGATACGGAGCGATAGACATCGGCCAGATAATGCCCTTATCGTCATGATTTTGCTCTATGGTGGCAGCCAGTAA
>DAOUFA010000058.1:0-10564 GCA_034430355.1 Dehalococcoidales bacterium | reverse complement strand
TCTTGTCTTGTTTAGCACTGCCTCAATCACTACTCGGTCGTGCTCATTAGCCACCAGCTTAGCCCGTATGAAGTCAAGCCGATGCCTGAGAGCCTCTTCACTGATACTCAGCGCCTGGGCGACCAGCTCAGACGAGTCTCCCTCAGCAATGCGTCCCAAAATATCAACCTCACCGGGCGAAAGGGGAGTCAACAGATTACCTACCTGTTCGCTTAATAATGAGAGGGCTTCAAATTCCCCCAGAACCCGGGAAGCAATCCCTGGTCTGAGCAGACTTTCACTTATGGGGTATCTGCCTTGAGCTACCTCCCTGACAATGTTGACCAGGTCAACAGGGTCACTGCCTTTGGTCAGACAGGCTCTCGCCCCGCTCTTCATGGCTGAGAAAAGCTGCACCTCATCGTCATTATCCATAACTAAAATCACCCCTACTGAGGGGAGGTTCTGTTGAATGCGGCGGGCTACCTCAACCCCGCTAACCTGGCCACAGTTTATATCCAAAATAGCTACGCTTGGTGAATGGGCTTCAATAAAAGCCAGAGCCTCTTCGTTACCAGTGGTCTCACCAATGACCTCAATGTCCTCTTCACCGGAGAGGCTGAAGTGGATTCCCTCTCTAAATAATACTTGCCAATTGGCTAAAAAAACAGTGATATTGCCCACGCTGCTCCTCCCGGGGTAAATAATATCAAACTTAAATTTACCAGATAGCCCTAAAGACAGGCATAAAAAAGATAAAAGTTTGATAAAAATCTAATAAAGGTTTCGTAAAGAATTGACCAAGAGGGGTATTCTCACAATCAGTAATTTTTGTGGATGTTTAGAGGGGAAACAGAGCCAGCGGATAAGCCACTCTGTCTCTAGTTATCCGAGGTTGATTGTTTAGTCGTGCTCTCGGCAATGCTCTTTAAGATGGTAAGAATTCCAACCACAGCATGCTGGACACTAACCGGCTCTTGCGATAACACCGTGGCGACATAAGGGTCCAATCGTCCACTACCCTCGGGCAGGGTCTCCTCAAAGCCTAAGGGCTTGGCAATCCTTCGCAGAGTACGGGCTGAGGGAAAACGCTCCCCTCTCTCTATGCGGCCTAGATGCGATGCCGATACCCCTGACTTCTCGGCCAACTCGTGCAGTGTCAGCGCCATCATAACTCTTTGCCGTCTGATTACCTCGCCTAAATTATCCCTGTCGCCTTTGTCCATCAATTAAATTATAGTTCGCCAAATGTCCAGTGTCAAATGGCAATAGCACCTTGTTTCCCTGACACTGAAGCCCTCGTAGCCGAATTTGCGAAACCTGAAGTGTATGTTATATAGATGGATTTTAAGTAAAAGTGGCCAAGAGACCTAGATTTTTACGGTTCCTGCCAATACACCCCGGCGGTATCTGACCTGAAGCATAAGAGTTGGTCTCCACTCCACAGCGAAACCTTGAGTTCATACTCGCCACTAGACATGCCCAGAATGGACTGTAACTGCAGTGTGTGTTCCTGGTATTCCTGGTAGTGTAGTTCCATATCTAGAGGAACCTCCTCCACTTTCCCAGCAATCTCAACAACTGCCCTGTCCAGACAGACAGGCTCGGGAATGAAGCTTTTAACACTAAAGGCTACCCACTCAAGCTCCCAGTTCTTCTCGGGCGGCTTCCGGTGCCACCCGTGTCCCATACTGGCGGGCATCACCATCCCCCAGAAAGGCTGGGGCGGCGATACTTCAACAGTAACCAGTGGTGTTGGGGCAGGTCCGGAGCTCCCTTCAACCTCACTAGCCTCACCTGCCGAGGATTCCGCCTGAGCATATGCCTGAGACGGGATGACCTCGGCCACAATCTTCTGGTGTGTGATTGCTGCCAACAGTAGTCCGTCGCATCCAGTTGCCACCAGCACCCCGGCTACCACCATCAGCACCACACCGATTTTAAGCCATACTCTTTTCATCTCTTCTACCCTTTCTACCTCCTTACTCAATCTCTACTTTAATTCGACCTTCTTCTGGGTGAGCTCACCGGCATTGATTAACCGAATTAACCGAATCTGCCCTAGATACTGCCTATCTGCCTTGAGCTACCTCTCTGATGCTACTAAAGTTAAATCTATCAGCTAGCCATAAACACAGGCATAAAAAAGATAATAGTTTGATAAAAATCTAATAAAGGTCCCGTAAAGAATTGACCAAGGGGGCATTCTCACCAATTCGTGATTTTTGTGGATGTTCAGGGGAATAGAGCCACCAAATAGGTAACACAGTCTATATTCAGTAAGGGTAAGCCTTAAGCTCACGGGGGGATAGGCTGATAAATTCCACCCGCTACCTATCCTGCCCCCTTAATTGCCTACCCTCGGTAGTTATCCCCGGCTCATTCTTTAGCCGAGCTCTCAGCGATGCTCTTTAAGATGGTAAGAATTCCAACTATAGCCCGCTGGACGCTAACCGGCTCTCGCGATAACACCGTGGCGACATAAGGGTCTACCCGTCTAGCCCTATAGGGCGGACTTTCCTCGCCTACGCTGAGGGGATGGGCAGAAAGATAACCAGCCAGAGTAAATAGCTCATTCTCTTCAAAGCCTAAGGGCTGGGCGATCCTTCGCAGAATACGGGCTGAGGGAAAACGCTCTCTCCTCTCTATTCGGCCCAGATGTGATGCCGATACCCCTGCCTTAGCTGATAACTCCTGCAGCGTCAGCGACATCATAACCCTTTGCTGTCTGATTACTTCGCCTAAATTATCCATGCTACTTGTGTCCATAGTTAAATTATAATTCGCCAACTGGCAAATGTCAATTAAAAAAGTGTTAAAATTTCGTTAAATATCTATTCCTTGACGGCTAAAGCCACGGGGTTATACAATGACATTTAGGCACTTAGGTTAAAGTAAAATGGCTAAGAAATACGATGTCATCATTGTCGGTGGCGGTCCGTCGGGCATCTTCGCCGCTTTAGAGCTGTCTCAAGCCGCCAACCTTAATACTCTGCTTGTCGAGAAAGGGAAGGATATTGATAAACGCAGTAGCCTGGTTTGTGGTTTAGGCGGGGCTGGTGCTTTCAGTGATGGTAAGCTAACACTAACTCCACAAGTAGGCGGCCGGCTTCAAGATTACCTCGGGGAGGCTGATACCGAAGCCTTGATTAAGTATGTTGACAACATATACCTCAAGTTTGGCGCTCCTAAAAAGCTCTACGGGACAGGGGACAAGGTTGATGACATACGTCACCAAGCCTCTCTGATAGAATTACGCCTGACACCAGTGCCTATTCGTCATTTAGGCACTGAGCGTTGCCGCTCGGTGCTCAAGGCTATGCGAACTGACCTTAATTCACGCCTGGAATTTAAGCTTGAGCTAATGGCTACCACCGTCATTGTTGATAATGGTGAGGTTAGGGGTATTGAGACTGAGACCGGGGAAAGGTTTGACTGCCACTATCTAATTTTAGCTCCGGGCAGGGAGGGGGCGGATTGGTTATCTAAAGAAGCTAAACGACTTAATCTAACAACACATAATAACCCTGTTGATGTTGGCATCAGGGTAGAGGTGCCAGTGGCAGTGATGGAGGAGTTGGTCAGTGTCCTGTATGAGGCAAAATTGGAGTACCTGTCCAAGAGTTTTGACGACCGGATCAGAACATTCTGTATGTGTCCCGCTGGTGAAGTCACTATGGAGACTACCGGTGGCTGCGACCCGGTAATCACGGTTAACGGGCATAGCTATGCCAATCGCAAGAGCAACAACACTAATTTTGCCTTGCTGGTGAGCACGACTTTCACCGAGCCATTTCGGGAGCCTATTGCCTATGGTAAATACCTGGCTAGACTGGCTAATATTCTCAGTGGTGGGGTGCTGGTGCAGCGCCTGGGTGACCTGATGAACGGACACCGTTCTACCCCGGTTCGCATTGAGCGGGGCTTGGTTCAGCCCACCCTGAGGAGTGCTATCCCCGGTGACCTTAGCTTCGTCCTCCCCTATCGTCACCTTACCGGGCTTATCGAGATGCTTCAGGCAATGGATAAACTAGCTCCCGGTGTTGCCTCCAGCCATACCTTACTTTATGGGGTTGAGGTCAAATTCTACTCCTGCCAGCTTCAACTTAGTCCTTGCCTGGAGACCGAGGTTAGCAATATGTTTGCTACTGGTGACGGCGCTGGGGTTAGTCGTGGTTTAATCCAGGCATCAGCTTCGGGTGTGGTGGCAGCCCGCGAGATATTAAGAAGGAGCCGAAATTAGGGCTGGTTTTCTAGGTATTGACCTTACCTCAGCCGAGACCAAACCCAGCGCCTGTCTGGGGCTAGATAATCAGCTAGACCTTATATACTCTGGTTGCCTAAATGGGGATTCCGATATCCGGCAAGTTGTGACCAGGTATGAGTTTGAGTTGATAGCTATTGATGCCCCACTCAGCCTCCCTAAAGGGCTTTGCTGCCTTTTTGCACTCTCGGGGCAAGACGGAGCTATGTGGTGAACCTGAGGAGGGTACAATTTGTCTGCCATTGCTTGACAGGGTAACTTATGACTACTAAAATGTATTGATTGCCCCAACTATCCATTCATAAATGCAAGTAGGGGGAGGATGATGCTATGTGGCTAATGTAGTAGCCCGTGATAATGAGAGCTTTGAGAGTTTACTCAAACGGTTTAACAAAAGAGTGCAACAGGAACGTATTCTGGCTGAAGTGCGTCGTCGTGAATACTACGAGAAGCCCAGCGTTAAGCGTAAGCGGAAGAGGGCATCTAAAAGACGCAAAACCGCCAGAGCACTGAAAAGATATTAGTAAGATTGTAAGTAAAGTGGAAGCGGACTTAAAACAAAAATTAACCGATGACCTTAAACAGGCGATGCGGGACGGGGATAAGGTAAGACGTTCCGTTATCCGACTGGCGATGGCAGCCATTAAAAACGTTGAAATCGCCCGTCAGGCCACCCTAGATGATACCGATATTCTTGGCATTATTGCCAAGGAGGCGAGGCAGCGTCAGGAAAGCATTGACGCCTTCAGGCAGGGCAACCGCCCAGACCTGGTGGCTCAGGAAGAAGCCGAGCTGGCGGTGCTAAAGGAGTATTTACCCCGGCAGATGACCCGGGAAGAGATTATAGCCGCGGCTCGCCAGGTTATTGAGGAGGTAGGGGCGCAGGGACCTGGCGATAAGGGGAAGGTTATGCCCCAACTTATCGCTCAACTTAAAGGCAAAGCCGATGGGCGAGAGATAAATGCGATAGTAACCGAATTACTGGGTTTATAGTATGAGCGGTGGTAAGTTCAAGGGGAGAAATAATATTGCTTTGGAATAGAGGGGCACAGTTAGCCCCTCTTAGATTTTTTAAGCTGGCAAGTGGGATAAGTTAATGCATAGAATTGAAGTGTGCCTGAAAAGACATCTGCCTGATGCCAGAGGGCTTGGTCTGGTCAGGGATATACATGACCTGGGAATAACCTCGGTGTCTAATGTCCGTGTGGTCGATATATACTGGCTGGATGCCGATTTGACACCCGATACGCTGGACCTCGTTTGCCGCCGTCTTCTCGCCGACCCGATAACTCAGGAATACCAGTTTAGAGGGCTTCCCTCCCCTGAGGGTGAAGCCGGCACTGGCTATCACACGGTTGAGGTTGCCTATAATGCCGGGGTTACCGACCCGGTTGAAGGCACTATTATCAAGGCACTCAAGGATTTGGGGGTAGCTGAGGTCAGGGCAGTTAAAACCGCCAAACGATACCTTATTGAAGGGCAATTAGACAAGCCACAGTTAGACGCCATATGCCGCAAAATGCTGGTAAACCCGATTATCCAGCATGTAGTCCAACAGGAGCCGGTGGGGTTCCCGGAAAACCCCCGGTATGAATTTGCCTTGAAAGAGGTAGACATCAGACAGGTTGGGCAGCAGTTTGGCTTTACTGAAGATGAACTTCAGGCTATTTTAGCCTACTTTCAGAAGCAGGGGCGAAACCCTACTGATGCTGAGCTTGAGACACTAGCCCAAACCTGGTCTGAGCACTGCGTCCATAAGACATTTAAGAGCCAAATCAAGCTTGGCCAAACAACCATAGATAACCTGATTAAGAACACGATTATGAAGGTAACTGAGGAGCTGGGGAAACCATGGTGCCTCTCCGTTTTTGTCGATAATGCTGGAGTGATTGATTTTGATGGTCGCTGGGCACTATGTTTTAAGGTTGAGACCCATAACCACCCGTCGGCAATTGAGCCCTATGGCGGAGCCGCCACCGGTATCGGTGGGGTGGTTCGCGACCCTCTTGGCACCGGCTTAGGCGGCAAGCCAATATTAAATACGGATGTGTTCTGTTTTGCCCCTCCCGATTTCCCGTACCAAAAGCTACCCAAGGGGGTTTTACACCCTCGCCGCATATTTAAAGGGGTTCGGGCCGGAGTAGCTGATTATGCCAACCGCCTGGGGATACCCACCCTTAACGGGGCTATAATCTTTGATGAACGCTATGTGGCTAATCCCCTGGTCTACTGTGGCACATTGGGACTGCTACCCAAGGAACTTGCCCAGAGAGGTCAGCAGCAGCCCGGTGATTTGGTGGTATTGGTCGGGGGTAGAACCGGGCGTGATGGCATACGCGGTGTAACCTTTGCCTCGGAACAGCTTACTGAAGAGTCAGCCACCGCTGCCTATAGCGCCGTCCAGATTGGCAATCCTATTGTCGAGAAAAAGGTTATTGATGTTCTGCTTCAGGCCAGAGACCGCCGGCTCTACTCCAGGATAACTGACTGTGGGGGTGGAGGACTTTCATCGGCGGTGGGTGAGATGGCGGCTAATACCGGGGTCAGCGTCTACCTGGATAGAGTACCCCTCAAGTATGCCGGGCTTTCTTACACCGAAACATGGATATCAGAATCTCAAGAGCGAATGGTACTGGCGGTTCCGCCACAGCATATTGATGAACTGCTAAACCTTTTTGCCAGTGAAGATGTTGAGGCAGTGGTTATCGGCGAGTTTACCAGCGACCGGCGGCTCAAGCTTTTCTACCAGGAAAATCTGGTAGGTGACCTTGATATGGAATTCCTGCACAATGGTCGCCCTCAGGTCAAGCGGGAAGCGGTTTGGACACCACCCCACCATGTTGAGCCTGATTTTACCTGCCCCCAGGACTTGGGTCAGGCGTTACTTCAAATTCTCGGCTCGTGGAATGTGTGTAGTAAGGAATGGGTGATACGCCAGTATGACCATGAGGTCCAGGGAGCCAGTGTCCTCAAGCCGCTGGTGGGAAAGGATAACGATGGGCCGGGCGATGCCGCTATCATCAGACCAGTTTTAGACTCGGAAATGGGCGTAATCGTCGCCAACGGCATCAACCCGAGATATGGAGAGATAGACCCCTACTGGATGGCAGCCTCGGCTATTGATGAAGCCCTGAGACAGATTATCGCTGTTGGCGGTAACCTTTCCCGGGTAGCCTTGCTTGATAATTTTAGCTGGGGTAATGTCCAGCAGCCCGATATACTCGGTGCTTTGGTCAGGGCAGCCCAGGCCTGCTACGATATGGCTACTGTCTATGAAACGCCATTTATCTCCGGTAAGGACAGCCTGTACAATGAGTTTGAACATAAGGGCAAGGTCATTTCTATCCCCCATACCCTGCTTATCTCAGCCATCAGTGTTATGGCCGATGTCAACCGAGCCATATCAATGGATTTCAAAAGGGCTGACGACCTAATTTACCTTGTTGGCACCACCTGGAATGAGCTGGGAGGGTCGGAATACTTTAGGACTCATGGCTTTGTCGGCAATAGTGTGCCCAGGGTGAATCCACATCAAGGCAAAGAGCTGATGGATAGATTGAATGCAGCTACAGAGAGAGGCTTAGTTAGAGCCTGCCATGACTGCAGTGAGGGTGGCATCGGGGTGGCGGCGGCTGAGATGGCGTTTGCCGGTGGACTGGGGGCAAACATCCATTTGAAGCCAGTACCGCTGGGTGAGCCCATAGACAGGGATGATTTCATCCTTTTCTCGGAGTCAAACAGTCGGTTCCTGGTTGAAGTAGCCCCAGGAAGCAAAGATAAGTTTGAAGAGGTAATGCAGGGTATTAACCTGGCCGCTATCGGTCAGGTTACCAGTTCTGAGGTACTGGAGATACACGGTGTGGATGGTCGGCAGATTCTGCTTAAATCACTTGGCGAGCTTAAGGAAGCCTGGCAGAAGCCAATCAGGTGGTAGAAATAAATGGCTAAGGTAAGAACATTGATACTGCGCGCCCCGGGGACAAATTGCGATGTTGAAACTGCTTTTGCTTTCCAGCAGGCTGGAGCCATAGTGTCTTCAGCCCATATTAGCCAACTAATCCGTGGCGAGCAACGGCTGGCTCACTATCAGATATTTGTTATTCCCGGTGGCTTTACCTACGGCGATGATATAAGCGCCGGCAAGGTGCTCGCCAACGAGCTTAAGTTAAAGCTGGGTGAGGATGTCCACAATTTCATTGATAACGGAGGGCTAATCCTGGGGGTCTGCAATGGCTTTCAGGTGCTGGTCAAAGCTGGTATCTTACCGAGAACTAATGGCGGGGCACCACCAGTAACCCTGGCGGCTAATGATTCAGGTAAATTTGAGTGCCGATGGGTACATCTCAAGGTGAATGAGAACAGCCCCTGCCTGTTTACCAAGGGTATTGACCGCATGTATCTGCCGGTGGCCCATGGCGAGGGAAAGGTTGTCACCAGTGCCGAGGCTCTATCTGATTTAAATATAGTCCTGTATTACACCGACGAGCCGGGAAATATTAATGCCGGCTACCCACATAACCCTAACGGTTCGGTAGGTAATATTGCCGGCATTTGTGATAGCTCAGGGCGTATTTTTGCCCTAATGCCCCACCCCGAGCGTCATATTCAGGGCACCCAGCACCCACAGTGGACAAGAGAAGGCGCCAAGAAGTATGGCGACGGCTTCCAGATTTTCCTCAACGCCGTCAAGTGGGCCCAGGGCTTGTGAATCAGCAAGGAAACCAGTCTGAGCTAGCTTTGAATACCGTTCTTTCGTCTGGATTAACACCCCCAGGGTGTAACCCTCGCCCACAGATAAAGAATTTCTAATGCACCTGCTGAGATACAGATTGCTGTTGCTGACGCTGACAAGGTACCTAGTGATGATTCGGCTCCAAGCATTGGAAGCGTAATTAAGGGAGCTAAACTTCACTTCACTCCTCCAAAATCTTCACCAAACCGCCTGTGGTGGTTTGACACGTCGTGGTAATGTCCTTATAATAATAGTCGCAATAGACAGAGGAAGTAGCATGGTTGCTCAGAAGATGGAGTTAACAGGTAAAAGGATTATTGACGAACTTAAGAAGTGTGGCGTTACCCACATCGTCTGGCTTCTTGGGTCGGGGCTTCGCTTCATGTACGAAGCCATGATAAGCCAGAAGGAAATTATCCTCGTTCCATTTTGCCGCGAGGGAGAGGGTGTGGCCATCGCCGCTGGTCTTATTCTAGGCGGCAAGAAGCCAGTGGTGCTCTATCAGAATGCTGGCCTTTATGAGGCAGGAGATTCGATTAGACTGGTGTCCTTTGAGCTTCATCTTCCGCTACTTATGCTAATTGGCTATCGAGGTTGGAAGGGGACTGATTCTGCAGGCATCATCCTTGAGCCTACCCTGGATGCCTGGGGCATCAAGTATTACTTGGTGCAGAGTGATGAAGATGTAGAGAAGGTCTCCATCGGGGATAAGGAGGCGCAGGAGACCAATAAGCCGGTGGCCATTCTAATAGTAAGGGAGCAGGAGCCATGATGGAGAGCTTTGAAGCGGTAAAGGTCATATCACAACACCGAGGTGATGCCCTAATCGTGGCTGAAATGACTCCGGGTGCCGAGCTTCCTGTGGTATCTACGCGCCCCGAGTTTGACCTCCCGTTTAACTGGGCGGCAATGGGCAAAGGCTCATCGTTGGCTCTGGGCTTAGCTCTGGCTCGACCTGATAGGAAGGTCTTTGTTTTAGACGGTGATGGCTCGCTCCTTATGAATTTAGGCAGTCTGGTGACCATTGCTCATATGGCTCCGCCTAACTTCACTCACTTCCTATTTGACAATCGAGTTTACCGGTGTACCGGTGGCCAGCCTGTGCCTGGGGCTGGTAGACTTAGTTTTGCTAACTTGGCCAGAGAGGCTGGATATCCTAATGTCTACGAATTTGCCGATGTAGAGACCTTGGAAAACAAAATAGATAGTGTAATCAATCAGGCGGGCCCAAACTTTGTTTGCCTGAAGGTTTCGCCGGCTTTAGACAAGCCGATTCCCCCGTTCCCCTACGTTCGGGTAAGCGATGCAGTTGGTCGGTTCAGGGCAGCCCTGCAACGCTCTTAGGTAGGCAAGTGGCAATCTGAGATTTGGCCGAATTCTTCCAGCATGTGTCTATCTTAGGGCTCGGTTTAGCTCAAGCTCCAAACGACCGGGTTTAATACCCGAATCAATTATTGCCCACGGTAGCTTTTGACTGGTATCCCACTGCTGATGAGCATAAAAATCAATATCTAAACCGCACTTTTCTACAGCCTGGCGCCAGCCAGATAATGATACCCCCTCAATATTAGCCAGCACCTCAGCTAATT
>DAOUFA010000057.1:0-14750 GCA_034430355.1 Dehalococcoidales bacterium | reverse complement strand
CCAGCAGCACTGACTTCAGGGACCTCAAGTACCTGGCCGGCCCTGTAGAGATGGGGCTGCTTAATGCGGCTGGCGCCCAAATGGCGCAGTTCTACAAGCTTCCTTTCTATGCTACCGGTGGAATGACCGACTCCAAGGTACTGGATGCCCAGAGTGGCTATGAGTCGGCTCTCACCAGCTTACTCTGTGCCTTAGCCGGTGCCAATTTCATCCACGACGCTGCCGGACTCATGGAATTCGCCCTGACCACATGCTATGAGAAGTATGTTACCGATAATGAGATATTGGGAATGGTGCTGAGAGCGGTTAAGGGGATAACGGTGAACGATGATACCCTAGCCTTTGACCTTATCAAGCACGTAGGGCCTGGGGGTAATTTTGTTACCGCTAAACACACCAGGCAATTCATGCGGGGTGAGCACTACCAGCCCTTACTGAGCAATAGAGACCGCAGGGAGGAGTGGGAAGCTGGGGGAAGAAAGGTCACCTGGGAAAGGGCAGCACAAAAGGTAAAAGAGCTTCTAGCTAACCATAGCTACCGCCTGCCGGCGGCGATAAGACAGCAAGTACTTTCGGAGATAGCCGGCATCGTGGACTGATATACCTGCGGGTAAGGATACCCGTGTACGAGATACATTAGAGCTCACAGGAGGGGCATTTTAGTAGATTAGAGAAGAATACTATGGCACGGCAAGGAGTATTAGTACAACCCTACCAGCGGCTCAAGCTGGAGCAGGTGGAACAGATACACCGGGCTTCGCTGGCTATACTGACTGACCCTGGTGTAGTCTGTTTCAACCGCAGCGCTACTGAGTTCTTTGGCGACCGCGGCGCTGAGGTCTTGTCTATCCACCAGGGGAGTGCTGCCTGCTGGCTGCTTAAGATACCGGAGAAGGTAATCACCGATGCCCTGCAGTCGGCACCGAAGGTGGTAAAGCTAGGGGCACGGGATGAGAATAACTGCCTTATCCTTGATGGACGCGAGCCCAGGGTTTACTTTGCCTCAGGCTCTGAGACTAACAACTGGCTGGAGGTGGATGTCGAGGCTTTTGTCAGTAAGCGTAATCCAGGCATTGAGGTTGAGTTCCCTGTGTTCAGGGTAGAGAAGGGCACTGTGGATAGACTAGCCAAGGCGGCACGCCTCTGCGAGCACCTGGACTCTTGGGACAGCTTCCTGCGCACGGTCAATATCCAGGATGATGACATCACCAACGATAGCAAGGATGTTAACAAGTTCTTCGCCTCACTAAACAATACCACCAAGCATGTGATGTCCGGGTTAACCGAGCTTAGCCAATTGAGCAATGTGGTTAGGATGTCTCAGCTCATCGCTGGTGGAGAGGAACAGTTGCGGGAGAATCCCATCATCTCTTTCATCACCTGCATGGTAAAAAGCCCGCTACAGCTTGTCGACGATACCACACAGAAAGCGATAGAGATAGCCAGGAGAGGTATTCCTTTAGTCATCTCCAGTTCCCCCATGGGCGGCTCCACTGCCCCGATTAGGGAAGAGGGTATGGTAGCTCAGATTAACGCTGAGCTCCTGGTGGGCATAGCCTTAACTCAATTGGTAAACAAAGGTACTCCGGTGCTCTATGGTAGTGTGCCAGGCAGAGCCCACATGGTCAGCCTTTATGATTCCTATGGAGTCCCTGAGTTCAACCAATATAACATTGACTGCGTCCAGATGGCACGCTATTACGGTCTACCCTGTTATTCCACCGGGGGTATCTCTGATGTAATGGTGCCGGGGATACAGGCATCGGTAGAGAGGCTATTTTCGCACATCCTGGTGACACTCGCTGGCCCTCAGTATCTTCACTATGCCTTTGGCCTTCTGGAGCGGACCAATACCTTCTGCCCGGTTCAGGCGGTACTGGATGATGCCCACATAGGTATGGTAAAGAGGTTTGTCCGACAGCCAGTGGTGACCGCGGATAGGATTTCGGAATCTCTGGAGCAGATAAGAAAGGTCATGGGCACCTCACATAAGCTCTATACCCGGTTTGTGCGGAGTATGCTTCGTTCTGGGGAGATTGCACCCCCGTATCCCTTTGAGGGTAAAGATATGGTAGACGGGACGCTGTTGCGGGCGCGCGAGAGGATGGAGGAGATTCTATCGTTGCCGCCATCCCATATACCCGGGCCGGTTGTGGATAAGGTGTTTCAGCAGGTGCCTGGACTGCTGGTGAGATTGAGAAATTGATAGAATTGGAGCAGGTCATGACAGAAGATATACTGACACTTCTCAAGGAAAATGTTATCCAGGGAAGGGTAACTCAGGATGATGAGGGCTTTGATGAGGGGATGGTGGGGCAGCCCGGGGTCAGTGAGCTTATTGAGAAAGCCCTCGCCCAAGGCATCAACCCCGAGAATATAATAAAGAAGGGACTAACCGAGGGCATGGACATCGTGGGGCAGAAATATGAAGTTGGTGAATATTTTATCCCCGACATGCTAGCCTCGGCTGAAGCGGTGGGGGTGGCTATGGAGATACTGGAGCCCCACCTGGCCAAGAGTGGCATTAAGTCCAAGGGCAAGGTAATCGTGGCTACGGTAAAAGGGGACCTTCATGACATCGGCAAGAACATAGTCTCAATGCTGCTTCGAGGGGCTGGTTACATGGTCAGGGATTTGGGGAATGATATCGACCCCCAGGTTATCATAGCCGCAGTGAGGGAATATAAACCTCAATTTGTGGGAATGTCTGCCCTGCTTACCAGCACCATGATGCACATGAAGGACACCATAGAGGCACTCACCGAAAGCGGACTTAGAGACGGGGTGAAGGTCATCATTGGCGGGGCTGCTGTCTCGGAGGAATTTGCCCAAAGTATAGGTGCTGATGGCTATGGGGCTGATGCCTTTCAGGCAGTAAGGCTGGTGGAGACTTTAAGCACTAATGTGGAAAGTTAGGAGGATTTATGGCTGAAATAAATGCCTATAATGAGGCACTCAAAAGCGGACTTTATCAGAAACCTACCGGGCTTCTAGGGAAATATGATAACGTGCGGCGCTTCTGGGAGGACGAGGAGCTTGGTCTTTACCTGAGGCCCTATCTGGAGCAGCTGGTAGCCCGGAAGAGGGAGCGTGGCCGAAGGCTGCGCATACTCGACCTGGGATGTGGCAGTGGGGATGGACTGGAGTTCATCACCAACATCAGCAGTAAGTCCTTAATTTCAAAACATGACACCGAGATTATAGAGCCTGACATGCTTGAGCTTTACCAGGGAATTGATATTAACGTGGGGCTGCTGACTCAAGCCCGGGAAATCTATGACCACAGGCAGAATGCATGCTTTATCCAGTCGGACTTCAACGACTTTGACGCTGAAGAGCCCTATGACCTGTATCTAGCCAACTACGGAACGCTATCCCATAACACTGATGAGCAGACTGTGGGGCTCTTGACCAACATCGCCCGACAAAGCCAAGATGGTGCCCTCATCATCGTTGACTGGCTAGGGCGCTACTCATATGAGTGGCAGACGCTGTGGACAAAGGATATTAGCCATAACCAGTGGATGAATTACGTTATCTCCTATCTGCCCTCAGTTGATGGAGAAAAGCCACCGGAGTTGACCTATTTCCCGCTCAGGATTATGGGGCGTGGGGAGGCTCTACATATCTATCAGCAGGTAAAAGATAAGACGGGAGGAGTTATTACCCTGTGTAATCTGGCTGACCGGTCCTCATTTGTGGGGCGTCATATGGATACATCTCAATATAATCCCCACTGTCAACCCCTGCGCCGATTGGTCAATTCTCTTTTTGAGCCCAACGTGGGCACCAATCTGGATGAGGTCTTGATTCACTACGTCCCCAGAGATGGCTTCACTGAGGTAAATGCCTATCACCAGAGGTTCGCTGATTGCTGGAACTACCTGGTAACCTATACCAAGGCACTACTTGAGGGAAGTAAACCCCCGGAAGCGTTGGCAGAAATGCCTCTGCCTCTTAGGAGGTTGCTCAGTACCATGAAGGGTGTAGTGAGGGTGGCAGCTGGTATGGAAATAGGAAATGCTCGAGCTAGCCTGGTCGAGCCGCAATTGGGCTACTGCCTTAGGGAGCTCGAGATGAGGCTTCAGCAGGGGCGGGGATGCGGGCATGGGCTGGTGGCTATCTTTGAGGTGGTGAAGTGAGAGCTTTTAGCATCATTTTGGCGGAGGATTTATAACTATGGCAGGTATCTCGGGGACTAGTTCCGGTAGCCGAGATGTCTTAGAGTTGATGTTGAGTCGGCTTCATCACCGAGGACCTAAGGAAAAGTGGCTGCACCTTGGCAAGAGAGTTGCCCTTGGCTGCTGTGTTCTACCCTCAGAAGCGAATCATTCGGGAAAAACATACGCCCAGAAGGCTGACATAGTTGCGGTGATAGATGGTCATCTCTACTCTAAAGATGGGATGCCGTTGCCTGAAGCCGACCTCCTGGTTAGCCTTTATCGTAGATTTGGTCCTGCATTTGTTGAGCGGTTGGATGGCGATTTCGCCCTTTGTTTAGCCAGTGATAGCGAGTTAATACTGGCCAGGGACCCGGTAGGACTGCGGCCGCTCTTCTATGGCTATAAAGATGGTGCTTTCTACTTCGCCTCTGAGATGAAAGCCCTCCAGGGTTTATGTGCCGAGGTTATGGAGCTACCCCCGGGGCATGTCTATACTCAACAGCAGGGACTTCAACCATTCAAGAGCTCGCCATATTCGGTTCCCGAGTTTGACAGCCCTGAAGAAGCGGCTCGCCTTCTCGCCGACCTATTGCGAGATGCGGTGGAGATGCGGTTGAAGGACGGTAATGTTGGCGGTGCCCTGCTCAGCGGTGGTCTGGACTCAAGTGCTATCGCCTATCTGGCCAAGGAATTTCAGCCTGACCTGAAGACGTTTACCGTAGGTACCAGTATAAATGACTCCGAAGACCTGAGGCGGGCACGAGAGATGGCACAGTATCTGGGTACCGAGCACTATGAATATATCTACCGGGGGGGAGAAATAGAGGAGGTGTTGCCTGAGGTCATTTACCACTTAGAGTCGTTTGATGAGGACTGTGTATGCGGGGCAGTAGCCAATTACTTCGCCGCCAGGCTGGCGGCTCAGCATACCGATGGTGTGCTATGTGGTGAGGGAGCCGATGAATTCCTGGGCGGTTACCACCTACTGAAGGAAGCCAGAAGCGAAGCAGAGTTTCTTCAACTTTCCCAGGACCTAATCAGCAATGCCTATCACACCGGGCTCCAGAGGCTTGACCGAATGATGGCAGCCCACTCACTGGAATTCCGGCCTCCCTTCCTAGATGGGAGAGTTATTGCCCTCTGCGCCAAAATTCCCCCAGCGTGGAAGGTTCATGGCAAGAAAAAGGTTGAGAAATGGATTCTGAGGAAAGCCTTCGCTGGTTTGCTGCCGGACAATATATCAAACAGGGTGAAGCAACCATTTGCCTCAGGGGCTGGTTCAGCCAAACTTACCGAATTGATCGGGCAAAGAGCTGGCTCAGCGGAAGATTCTATGTACGAACAGACTAAGCCCGCCATAGACCTGAAGTCTGAAGCCGAGACATATTACTATCGGCTATTCAAGGAGAAGTTCCCCGAGGACTCCTTTGAAAAGCTGGTCACAAGGTGGGACCCCCTTACCAGGCGATAACAGCCAGCATAGAGGTACTGGAGGGTACAAGGTGTTGACAGATTACAGTGCCACTGATACAATTAACACCTATAAGAGGGAGAGGCGTAGAGAATGTCATTTTACACTGCCTGGCCAGGAGTTTATTATACTGCCTTCATCTTTACGGGGCGCACTAGGTGCGCTTGGGAGGTTTTTGGTATAAAAATGTAACCACATCATAGGGCAATAAATCTAAAGTAGAAAAGTTTAACAAGAACTCTCACAAGCGGAGGGTTCTTCTTATTAGATAAAGGTTAAATCAGGTAGAGCTAGAGAGGGAAAGTGACTGATGCTGGGGAAAATAGCCGTCCTGGGTGGGGGTAATGGTGCTCATACCCTGGCGGCTGATTTAGCGCTAAAAGGGTTTGAGGTAAATATGTGTGAGGCGCCTGAATTTAAGGAAAGCTTCAGCACAACCCTTGAGCAGCAAGCGATATGCCTGATTGATGCTTGGGGTGAGGAGAAGACGGTGAGGCTGGGTATGGTCACCACCGATTTTGAGTCGGCAATAAAGGGTGTTGATTATATTATGATGGCTATCCCCGCCATTGGGCACAAGCACTTTTTTACTTCCATAATGCCCTACCTGGAGGATAGTCAGACCGTAGTTGTCTGGACAGGAAACTACTCGGCGCTATTACTGGCTAATATGCTGAGGCAAAGGGGGATAAAGAAGGATATTACCCTGGCTGAGGGGCATACCCTTCCCTGGGGCTGCCGGTTAGAAGCTCCAGCCAGAACCAGGATATTTGTTGAAGCCACCAAGCTGCTACTATCGGCATTTCCCGCCAAAAATACAGGTAGGGTTATAAATGACTTACAGCCTATCTACCCCGTGGTTCCGGGCGAGAATGTTCTGGCTACTTCGCTCAACAATCTAAATCCAATTGTGCACCCCGTTGGGGCGATTCTAAATGCGGGCTGGATTGACACTCTAGGCCAGGACTTCCACTTTTATCAGCACGGCACCACCCTATCCATAGCCAGGGCGATAAAAGTGGTTTATGAAGAGGTAGCCAGAGTAGGGGAAGCTCTTGGTATAAAACTGCTCGAGTATCCTGAGGAATCATTCTGGTTAAAGAGCACAATCATGTCGGTCTACTTTAAGGCTCCCTTTGATAAAGAGAGCACGGTGGCTAATATGGCTGAACCTTCATCAATGAAAAGCAGGTTTATAACTGAAGATGTCCCCTACGGGCTAGTCCCTCCAGCCCAGTTGGCGCACAAATTCAATGTTGACACCCCGATTATTGATGCTACAATCAGATTGGCTTCGGTGATAAACCAGACAGATTATTATAAGGAGGGAAGGTCGCTTGCGGAGCTAGGGATAGCCGACCTGAGCCAGGAGGAATTGGCTGAAGTTTTACAGGAAGGGTTTTGAGAAGACGCTAAAATCTAACGGTGAAGGGGGTGATAGCTGGTAAATATTATGTGAAATCTTGGCAAAACAATTCAAAGGAGGTTTCAAGTGAAAAAGAAAGGCTTATTAGTATTGTCAGTGTGTTTAGGCATAGCCTTAGTACTAACCGCACTACCGTTCATGACAGGTTGCGTTCCTGCCGGGGAAAAGGTATACAAGGTCTGCATAACTCAGATAGCCACCCACCCTGACCTGGACTCCAATCGCCAGGGTATCATTGATGCTATGGCTGAGAAAGGCTTTGTTGAGGGAGAAAATGTTGAATTTATCATACAAAGTCCTGAAGGTGATATGACGACAGCGGCTTCAATCGCCGACTACTTTGTCTCCCTGAAGCCAGACCTGATCCACGCTATAACTACACCATCGGCACAAACGTTGGTGGCTGCGGCCGAGGGCACGGATATACCGGTAATCTTCAGCTCGGTTACTGACCCGGTATCGGCTGGTCTAGTTCCCAGTTGGGAACAAGCCGCACCCACCGTAACCGGGGTCAGCGATTGGTTTGAGATGCCGCCTCAGGTAGAATTTATTTTGGAAGTTCTGCCTGACATCCAGGTGCTGGGCACTGCCTATAACCCTGGTGAGGTGAATGCGGCGGTGCAGGCAGAGATACTTAATGAGGTTGCCCCAGACTATGGGCTTAGTGTTGTTGAGGCTACAGCAGCGTCAACCGCTGATGTTTACGCTGCCGGGATGTCACTGGTTGGTAGGTGTGATGCGGTGTGGATTCCAACCTGCAATACAGTAGGCGGTGTGGGAATTGAATCCATAATTAAGGTTGGTGAGGAGAACGGGCTACCAATCTTTGGTTCCGCAGTGGGCATGATTGAAACGGGTCTGGTTGGCGGTTGTAGTGTTGATTACTACTGGATAGGTCAGCAGGCGGGATATATAGCGGCTAGAATACTGAGCGGTGAAAATATAGCCAATATCCCCCCGATAAAGAGCGCAGTGTCAACTGTAGCCTACCCGGCGGCAGCGGAGAGAATGGGGATAACCATTCCTCAGGCAGTAATAGATGCCGCCGACATAGTAATAGAAGAATAGGCACCTGCGGGAACAATAACCGCTACCAATTGAATTGAATAGATAAAAAGGTACTCACCCAGGTCTTAAATAGGAGAAAAAGGATGCTGGATATAGCAGGTAGTGTTTTGTCTTTTTCCTTCTATGAGGGGCTGGTGTTTGGTCTGGTTGCCATTGGCGTATACCTTACACTACGGGTACTTGCTTTCCCCGACCTTACCGTGGATGGGAGTTATACCCTTGGTGGGGCGACTACAGCGGTGCTTATTGTGAATGGTGTGCACCCTGTCCCGGCCACACTGGCGGCTATTGGCGTAGGTCTATGTGCTGGTTTGGTTACCGGGGTGCTCAATACCAAGCTCAGGCTACCGGCTCTACTGGCTGGCATCCTTATGATGGTGGGGCTGTACTCCATAAATCTGAGGATTATGGGTGGAGCTAATGTTTCCCTCCTTCGCCAAGTAACTGCCTTTGATAAAGTCGCCGAAGTTTTGGGACTCAGCCACGGCAGTATTGTAGTCTCAATCACTGTCGCTTTAGCCATTGCGGCTGTTGTTTTTTTCATTCTAAACTGGTTTCTGCGCACTGAGATTGGTCTGGCATTGAGGGCAACCGGTGATAATGAGCAGATGGTGCGTAGTCTGGGGGTGGATACCGATAAGAATATATTGATGGGTTGTGCTATTGCCAATGGTCTGGTTGGACTCGCCGGGGCGGTGGTAGCCCAGGGTCAGGGGTTTGCTGATGTGGGTATGGGGATAGGAATGATTGTAATGGGGTTAGCCTCGGTAATAATTGGTGAGGCGCTATTCCGCCCCCGGGGTATGGCTAGGCTGCTGCTGGCAGCAATAGGCGGTGCCTTTTGCTATCGTTTATTCATAACCGTTGCCCTTAGATTGGGCATGGCTCCGGGTGATTTGAAATTGATTACCGCAGTGCTGGTGGTTATAGCTCTGGCAGTCCCATTTATACGGAAGAAGTTACGGCACGAATGGATACCGCCGGCAGTAAGATGGTAAAGTGGATATGTCTATGAGCCAAAATAAGAGTTTACTGCAGCTCAGGGGAATAACTAAGATATTCTCCAAGGGCACTATAGATGAAGTTACGGCGCTAGATAATATCAAGCTGGATGTCAACACTGAGGACTATATTACCATTATTGGCAGCAATGGTGCGGGAAAAACTACCTTGCTCAATGTGATTGGTGGCGTCTTTCCCCCAGAAAGGGGTGGCAAGGTTGTCATTAGTGGCAGTGATATTGCCGGCTTGAGTGAATATAAGCATGCGGCATATGTTGGCCGGGTATATCAGGACCCTCATATAGGTACTGCGGCTACGATGACCATAGAGGAGAACCTGGCTATGGCTGTGCTGCGCGGACAGCCAAGGAGGCTGAGGCCAGCCACCAATAAACAGCGCCGAGAGCTATTCCGCTCGGCTTTGGCTCCTCTAAGCTTAGGCTTGGAAGACAGGCTAAATGCTCAGGTGGGCACACTTTCCAGTGGACAAAGGCAGGCGGTAGCTTTGGTCATGGCTACTATAAGTAAGCCGGCGCTGCTACTTCTTGATGAGCATACCGCTAATTTAGACCCCAGGACGGCTCAGCTGGTGCTTGATTTAACCGAGGTGATTGTCCAGCGGGAAAAGATGACCACCATAATGGTTACCCATAACATGGAGCTTGCTTTGCGCTACGGCAATAGGCTGATTATGATGCACGAGGGTAAAATTGTAGTTGACCTGAATCAGAAGCAGCGGGCTGGGCTCACTATCGATGACCTAATCGCTGCCTTTGAGCAAGCCAGCGGTAGAAGATTTATTGAAGATAACATATTGCTTAGACGTTAAACAAGAGGCTAGAAAAGCTTCGTGGTGAGATGTTGAGGGAAGATGCTCACACTTGAGTAGCGAAGAATACCGATAAATTCCAGCCCACGATTCCTGCGTATAAGCCCACGAAGCACAAACTGCTTATCCGTGCTAGCTTGGGCCATTGCTTATATATATCCCACAGAATAAGTGCCGCCAAGAGCACACCAAACACTTTTACCACCAGGAAATTCCCCTCACCTATCAGAGTTCGCAGGAACGGGTTCAATTCCCAGGCTAGTCCGCGTTGGACAAGAAAGTGGGTTATCACGCCATCTGAGACTACCAGAGCAATGAGCGCACCTAGAAGATACTTCATCCGGTGAACCCCGGCAAAATAGCTTTTGATAGTCTTCAAGTGACTCACCCTATTAATAGCCCGTTAACTATATACCAAACGCCAAGCATTGGCAATACCCTCTTGATTATACAACCAAATTAACTATGTTCCAGTCGTCTATTAGGAATACAACAGTTTGAGGAGTTGGATAAATTTCTTATCCCTTGCCTTAACACTTTCCTCTTGCCCCTTGGTGAAATAATCGGTTTTATAATCAAAAAAGCCTTTTCCGGTTTTTACCCCCAGCTCGCCAGCCCCCACCTTTCTCTTGAGCGCCTCGGGTGGTTGGTGGGCATCATTAATCACCTTAAATAATCGGTTGGCAATACCATACCACAAATCGAGACCGCCCAAATCACAGGTGGCTAGTGGTCCAATAGCTGCCAGGCGAAACCCAAAACTCCCTTTCACCGCCAGGTCAATGTCTTCAGGGCTAGCAATGCCTTGTTGCCAGAGTGACCACACTTCACGAAACATCCCCACCTGTATACGATTGACCACGAAACCGGGGATTTCCTTAAGAATTTTCACCGGCACCTTCTTGACCTTCTGGAGCAAAGCATAAACCAGCTCCATTGTCTCATCGGAGGTCTCCTCACCGCGCACCACCTCGACTACTGGTACTATGTGGGGAGGATTAAACCAATGGGTAATGAGTATCCTGTCCTTCCGGCGGCATTGAGAAGTAAAATCTCGCAGAACCAGCGAAGATGTGTTGCTGGCAAAGATAGCATGCTCAGGACAGAAGGCATCAAGGTGGCTAAAAATTTCCCTCTTTACCTCTGCATCCTCCACCGCCGCTTCGGTAACAAAGTCGGCATCCTTTACCGCCTTTTTGAGGTTAGTAGTAGTAGTTAGGCGGGATAGCGTTTCCTCAATCATATCTTGAGAAATTACACCGTTCTCAGCCAAGGTTTTAAGGTCATTCCTGATGTAGCTTAGGGCATTGCTGAGAATCACTTCTCTGGTATCGTTCAAGACTACCCTATAACCACCCAGGGCGTAGGTAAGGCCAATTCCATGTCCCATAAGACCAGCGCCGATAACACTTATATTTCTAATATCTTCTAACTGCACCTTTGCCTCCCCTTATCCTGAGATTTTCCACTTCCAACCAGTGGCTATGCGCCATTAGTATATTTCATTAAGGTGGTAAAGCCAAGTAATGAGGCATAACCGGGTTTTCCCTGGTCAATGTGGAAACAGTGGGGGAATTGTATGATACAATGGGCAGGGTACGTTTATGCTTCCATTTTTAGCCAGTGTGGCCGTAATTTCATTATCAGGGGTATTGATGCCCGGCCCCATGTTTGCCGTCACCGTAGCCAGAAGTTATAAATCCCGGTTTGTCGGCATCAAGGTAGCCTTAGGTCATGCTCTGGTTGAGATTCCCCTGATGCTGCTAATATACTTCGGCTTTGGCCGGTTCTTTGACCAGGAGCCGGTTCAAATTGCTTTGTATTTAGTTGGTGGTGGTGTCCTGGTCTGGATGGGCATAGGCATGTTCCGAGCCAGGGGCAGGGTTGTAGAAAGGAGCCAAGATTTACCTTATAACTCGGTTGTGGCTGGGGTAGTTACCAGTGCCCTCAATCCATTTTTTATTCTATGGTGGGTAGCCATCGGCAGTATGCTTATCATGAAGTCCTTAGATTTTGGCTTCATCGGGTTTGCGTTGCTGATTACGGTTCATCTGCTATGTGATTTTGGCTGGATGTTTTTTGTTTCGGCTATGGTCTACCGGGCTCAATCACTGTGGAAGGGAAAATTGCAGCAGGGGTTGTTTATTGCCTGCAGTTGGCTGCTGGTCGGATTTGGAGTTTGGTTCCTGGTATCCGGAATCAGATTGATAACTTAGGCTTATTTTAGGTAGGATGGTGTAGGCATGGGGGAAAATAGTTTATCACCAGCTTCCATTACCAGTGATTTAGAGACTCAGTTTATCGGGCACAAGGTTATTTACTATCCTAGACTGACTTCAACAATGGAGGTGGCCAGGCGAGAGGCTCGACGGGGAGCAGTAGAGGGAACAGTGGTCATTGCTGGTGAGCAAACTGCAGGGAGGGGTCGGCTAAGGCGTGTTTGGCTATCACCTGAGGGTAGCCTTGCCTTATCTACCATTCTCTACCCCCGCCTGGTCTATTTGCCCTCCCTGATTATGCTGGCTTCTCTAGCTGTGGTTCGTAGTATTGATGCGGTTACTGGCTTGAAGTCACAGGTTAAATGGCCTAACGATGTTTTGGTTAATGGCCGAAAGGTGTGTGGGATTCTAATTGAAAGCGATGTGCAGGCAGACATTGTAGCCTACGCTATTATCGGTATCGGGGTAAATGTTAACCTTAGGCTTGCTGATTTCCCTGAAGTCTTACCACTTGCCACCAGTCTCTCTGACGAACTGGGAAGAGATGTATCACTGTTAAGCCTGATACGACGATTGTTGGTTGAAATAGAGGGGTTATACCTGACTTTGCTGGCTGGGGGTAGCATTTACGAAGAGTGGCGGGATAGTTTGGTGACCCTGGGCAGGAAAGTCCGGGTAGAGTCGGGTAAGATTAGGTATGAAGGCATAGCTGAATCAGTGGCCAGAGATGGCAGCCTACTACTGCGTCACTCAAATGGTAACTTAACCAAGATTGTGGCCGGTGATGTTACCTTAGGCGATTAAAATAAATACCCCTCCAAAGCCTGCCCCCTGATGCAGGCTCTGGATTTACTTTTACCAGGTCAATACTTTGGGACTGGCTGACTAACCTTTTCGCTTTTTAGCTATTTGCTACTCTATTCCTCTAGACGCTTACTACCACCTGGGTGCATGAAGGCTTCAAAAATGTTTATCGGCAGGGGGAAGATTATAGTGCTATTCTTTTCTGAGGCTATCTCAGTGAGTGTTGATAGATAACGGAGTTGTAGGGTGGTTGGGTTCCGGGAGATAATCTCTCCAGCTTGCGCCAGTTTCTCGGAGGCCTGGAGTTCACCCTCAGCGTGGATGATTTTGGCTCGTCTCTCTCTTTCTGCCTCAGCCTGAGCTGCCATCATACGCCTCATCGTTTCAGCCAGTTCAACCTCCTTAATCTCTACGGTGGTGACCTTCACCCCCCACGGGTCAGTGTGTTCATCAATTATCTTCTGCAGCATTTGATTAAGCTTTTCCCGTTGCGAAAGCAGCTCATCTAGTTCAGATTGTCCCAAAACATTCCGCAGCGTTGTCTGGGCTATCTGAGAGGTGGCTCTGATGTGGTCTAAGACCTTAACTACCGCACTCTCAGGGTCAATTACTCTGAAATATATCACTGCATTTACCCTAACGGTAACATTGTCCTTGGTAATTACCTCCTGATGTGGGACATCCATAGTTATCACCCGGAGGTCTATCTTCACCATTCGGTCAACGAAAGGCATGATGATAAATAGACCAGGACCTTTAGCACCGACTAGCCGTCCAAAGCGGAAGATAACCCCGCGCTCATATTCCCTGAGAATTTTAACTGACGCCGGGATAAATATGGCACAAAGTATCACAACAATTAGAACAATACCCCATACTGGCATTTTCTACCTCCTTTATTTTTGTTTTACATTTTATCGTTTTTTGGTTACATACAGCTTCATGCCGTCAAACTTAGTTATAATCACCTCCTCCCCGGGCTTTGCCTTGCCTTCGTCTAGTACTGCTGTCCAGAGTTCACCCTCATGGATGACTGTTCCTTCAGGTTCAAGGGCTACCTTGACTACAGCCTTCTTCCCGGGCAGCTCTTCCCTACCTGTCGTTGCCTGACGTCGGTGAGCTCGAACTGCATGATAAATTATAAAGGCAATGACAGCACCGATGCTAATTGCTATTGTGGGAATTACCCATGGATCTGGTTGAAACAATGTTGGCCTCCCGCTAAATAGAATTAAAAAACCGAAAACTAATGAAGTTACACCCCCACCAGCGAATAAACCGAAACCGGGGGTAAATACCTCAGCGATAAACAGACCACCGGCCAGAGCTATAAGGGCAATGCCGGCGTAGTTTATGGGTAAAAAGCCCAATGAGTAGGAAGCTAAAAATGCGCAGATGCCACCGAATACACCCGGGAAAATAAGCCCGGGGTTGAATATTTCTACTGTTATACCGAGCATAGCCAGGCTTAACAGGATAACGGCGATAGTCGGGTCACTGATAGTAAAGAGGAAGTCCTCTATGGCACTCATTTTGACATGGTTAATTTCGGCGCCTTGAGTATGCAGGGTAACTATACTCTCATTAAGCATAGTTACTTGCCAGCCATCTAGTTGAGAGACCAGGCTGTTAAGGTCAGGAGCCACTGTATCAATGACATTAAGCCCCAGAGCCTCTTGTTCGGTGGCGGAAACGCTCTCTCTAACTGCCTTTTCCGCCCATTCCATATTGCGTCCATGAGCATCGGCGATGCTTCTAATATAGGCGGC
>DAOUFA010000056.1:0-6497 GCA_034430355.1 Dehalococcoidales bacterium | reverse complement strand
ATCTATTACTACTGAAGGAAAATGGTGGCAATTATCATCCCATTAGACGGCAGATTGCCACTGCCTTTCAGCCAGTATCTCCTTCAGCTAAAAACTATCCTTGATAGAAGTCCAGCCCTAGTAGACCGGGGCCGACAATTAGCGAGCTGAGCGGGCTATACTCGCACAGCAGGACTTCAGCACAATTAAACTGATCCAGGACTATTTGCTCAAGCCTTTCCGCTTCCTCAGGCACGCAGGTATGCTCAACCATAATATGCACCGGGCTAATTGTTCCCACCCTTTCCTTCACCATCTCCAGTAAAACCTGGAGCGCCTTCTTTTTAGTTCTAGGTCGGGCTACTACCAGTGGTTTGCCCAGGGAGGTGGATATCCCGCTAATCGGTTTCATACTTAGCATACTGCCAGCTAGACCGACTGCTTTACTAAGACGACCGCTCTTTACCAGATAGGACATGGTATCAAATACACACAGCATGTCTACCTTTGACCTTATATCTTCAGCGACATTAACTACTCCTGCCATATCTTGACCTAAAGCCGCTGCCCGGGCGGCGGCTAGCACCATTAGTCCCAGAGCACCTACCGACGTTCTAGAGTCAAATACCTCTATATTAATATCTGGTAGTTCGCTTTCAAGCATTTCCTTGGCTTGGATTGCCGACTTAAAAGACGCACTCAACTCGGATGATATAGCTACAGTAAAAATATTGTTCACCTTTCGGCTTAGCCGACGATAGAGCTCAGCATACTCACCGGGTGGCGGCGTTGATGTGGTCGGGAACTTGCTTGCTTGTTTCATTAGTTGAAATAGCTCATCAGGGGTCTTGACGTCTATTCTGTCCTTATAGGTCTTGCCATTCATGTGAACCAGAAGGGAAACTCGCTGAATGCCGTATTGCTTAACCAATTCTTCAGGAATAGAAGCGGTACTGTCGGTAACGATAGCTACCTTTTTCATATTAACCCCCCAACTTTTATAATTTTAGTTCCCTGGCAAAGGTAGCTAACTCTGATTTGACGGCACCTATCAAGTCGGCTTCAACCGCCAGCTTAACATGATTTATCTTTACCGCCACGTGAGGGGCTCGGCTAGCCCCGTGTAACTTCCGAACAATGCCGTTAACCCCCCAGATGAGACCGCCACCCAGGTCCTGCTTTTTGTCCCTTCCGGCTAAATCCTTGAATAAGCCTAATGATTCAACGAACTTAAACACAACATTGCCAACAAAACCATCACAGACAAGGACGTTGGCTCGCCCGCTCATGATTTCGTTGCCCTCTACATTGCCGATGAAATTCAAACCGCTTCTTTGTAGGAGACCGTAGGTTTCCCGTGCCAGCTGATTACCCTTACTCTCCTCGGCACCGATGTTTAATAGACCTATAGTGGGATTAGTGATATTCAACAGCTTTTTACAGTAGATAGAACCGATAATGGCAAAGGTCAACAGGTGATATGGTTTACAATCAATGTTAACCCCGCAATCAAATATTACCGTATTGGGAGCCGGGTCAAAGATAGCCCCACCCAGTACAGGACGCTCCATCCCCTCTATCATACCCAGATACTGAATAGCCGCCGAAACTACGGCTCCGGTAGGACCGCCACTAATTAGACCATCCGCCTCCCCCCCCTTCATCATCCTGGTCGCTACCGCTATAGAGGAATTAGGCTTGCGGCGTACCGCCAGAGCCGGATTTTCATCCTCTTTGATAAATTCATCAGCCCTGACACAGCTAATGGGTAGACGAGAGGCATCATACTTGGCTAGCTCGGCTTCTACAATGTCGGTAGGACCAACTAAGGCAATGTCTACATCGCCTTTTTCCGCAGCCAAGACCACACCCTTAACTATCTCCCCCGGGGCATAGTCACCACCCATAGCATCCACCGCTACCCTTACCCTCCGATTAGCTCTCACCATCAAATACCCCCTTCTCACCCTGACTAAGTGATGAACAGAGCTTAACTGTCACCAACAATTAACCTAGTCCAAGGCTTTACAGAAAGTATAGTCAATAAGCACATATGATAACTGCTTGTGTGACCCTCAATCACCTCAGTCTTCACCCCACCAGCTGAAGACGCGAGTCCCTAGTCCTGTATGAATTGTAACCAGAGGACCAATATTGCTTATAAATACCTCTTCACACTGGAACTGTGATAAGGCCTTTTCTTTAAGCTGTTCAGCTTCGGCCAAAGCATCAGCATGATTAATGGCAACATGTAATCTACTACCAACGTGTTGACTCCGTACTAAATTGAATAGTGTGTCAAGTGTTTCACCCTTGGTTCTGCACCTTGCGATAGGGGTGTGCTTCCCTTCAGTGGAAGCATCCAGCTTCAATATTGCTGTATTGCTAATTTTAGAATCTGCCCACGGGCGTGCTTTGTGTATTCTTCCACCCTTTGCCAAATAATACAGGTTATCCGATAAGATAATGAGATTTACCTTTGTTATCATATCATTAGCCAACTTTAATACCTCTTTGCGGTCACTCCCGGCATTAGCTGCCCTAGCAATTTCTAGCGTTATCATCATTTGGGCTCCACCCCAGCTCATTGAGTCAAGCACTTCAATCTTGGTCTTAGCCAATTCATCCTTAACCAACTTCTTTGCAAGCAAAGCTGACTGTACAGTCATACCTAGGTGTTTACTATACCCAATATATACGATAGATTCGTAATCCTTACTTAATTTGCGATATGCCCTCACAAAATCGTCAGGGGAAGGAGACGAAGTCGTGGGCAGCTTGTCTTCTTCTTTCCATTTTGGCATGTTCTCGTAGAATTTTACTAAATCTAGCTGATTTTCAGGATGTGATTCACCATTAATAATGACATATGTGGGGATTATAGTTATATTGTATTTGTCGGCTATTTCTTCCGACATGTAGTTTACAGTATCAGTCATAATAGCTACTTTATTCATAGTAACCTCCCGCCTATAACTAAATAATGCTCTGGTTACTTGCTATCGGCGGGAATGACTATAGCCTACGCACCACTACTGGCTTAACTCGCCGTGCCTCGCCCAGCACATTCATAATAAAATCCAGGGGCACCTTACATATCTTGGCTATCTTCATCACCGCTTCCTGAAGGAGACCATTCAGATACCAGGCATCCTTGCATTTGGCAAGAAGAGTGGTGAAGGCACTTTGTAACTCGCTAATTGATGCCTCGTCTTCATGGAGTTCAAGGCATTGCTCACAATCAGCCGCCACCTCAATAAAGTCCCGCAAGCTGTCCTGAAGCAGTGCTCCCTGGCGGGCAAGAAACTTCTTGGCACGTGCCAGCTTCTCCTTCTCAACCTTAAAACTATAAACGATAAGCTTACCCATACTATCCTCCTCAAAAAGTCTACTAATAACAATACCAATAGTCAACTCCCTTGTCAATCCCAAGCCAGAAAAGCGATAAACGACAAGATTACCCCACGATCCTAAAAAGGGGTCTACCGAAAATAATACAAAAAGGTCTACCTTAAGTCAGAGCTTTGGATAATTCGACTGACAATAGCCTTCGGCTTGAGATGACTGCTGGTTGAGGGTGAGCACAAAAATTACTCTTCTTCTTCTTCAGTGGCTACACCAGGCCCGGCGCTAATGTAAGGCAGCATAGCCTCTGCCTTTCTCCGCCTACGCAGTGGGGGGAAAGTTAATTTATCAATCGCCTGGCGCAACTTCTTTAACCCCCCAACCCCTACCTCCACCACTACACCATCCACCCCTGCTTCCCATAACACCTGAAGCTCACTCGCCACCACTGTTGATGGTACCGAGACTAACAAGGGTTTAACCAACGAATTGGCAAAGCGCCAGAAGTACATTAGATGCTGCCAAGTAAGAAAATAATCCTCGGCCTGTTTGCCGGTGATAAGCACTGCGTCCACCGGCAACTCATCAATTGTCATCAACAAACCTTCAGCGAGCGATGCCTCTACCTCTAATATCTTACCCACTTCAGTGTTTTGAAGTATGGCCAACGAGGTATTAGCTGCCGGGAAAACCACAAAGTCACAACCAACCCTCTTCATCTGTTTCATTTCTCTGCGGCTAATATCTGTTAGCCACCCACCCCAGGGGATATCAGGCACAGCTTGAGCTATTTTCCCCAGGGTTTCCGTTCCCGAACTCAATTTGGCAATAGGTAACAGCCCAGCATCAGCCCCAGCCACATAATCAACCACGCGGTCAACATTAACCTGAGCCAAACTGGCCACCAGCAGCATCTTGGGCCTCTGTGACACCGGTTGCCCCGCCCTAAACCCCATAGGCTGGAGCCCGCTTTGCGAAACCCGACTTAACTTATCTATAAACTTGCTCATTTACTTTTAGTTAAGTATAGCATATAACTAAGTGCCTGATAAAAACTCTGTGTGCCAGGTGGTCTATCAAGGAAAGCTTTGCCGGGCTGAATTTTATTTTTAGTTATGTTAAAATGGATAAAAACTGAAGGAGGTGTGGTGAAAGAGGATATTAAAAGCTTTCTAACTTATCTCAAAGTTGAGAAGGGCTTCTCTGAAAACACGACAGCTGCTTATGGCAATGACCTCCATCAATTAGCTGACTTTGCTGAGGAAGAAGCGGCCAAGCGTGGCGCCGCGGCTTCATGGGCTAGCTTTAATCGGCAAGACATGCTAAGCTACCTCCTTAATCTTAAAGAGAGAAACTATGCTGCCACTACCGTAGCCCGCAAAGTAGCTGCCGCCAGATCCTTCTTTAACTTCATGGTGGCTGAAGGCAAAATAAAAGACAACCCCTCACACAATGTTGGTTCACCTAAGATTGGGAGGGCACTGCCTAAACCCATCTCATTTAGCCAGGTTCGCCGCTTGCTGGAACAGCCGACTAAGCTATCTACCCCAGAAGCCAAAAGGGATAAGGCAATGCTGGAGTTACTATATGCCAGCGGCATGAGGGTGAGCGAGCTAGTATCCTTGAACGTGAGTGATATAGATATAGAGGGTGGCTATGTGCGCTGCTTTGGTAAAGGGCATAAAGAGCGGCTTATCCCTATCTATAGACAAGCCGCTCTGGCAGTAGATGAATATGTAAAAGAATCTCGCCCTCGCCTGACCCGTAACGATATCGAGAGGGCTTTGTTTCTTAATCGCCGGGGTGAGAGATTGACCCGACAGGGACTGTGGCAAATATTAAAAGGCTATGCTAAATCAGCCGAGCTGGATAAAGAGGTTACCCCTCATACCCTGAGACATAGCTTTGCTACTCATATGCTGAGCGGCGGGGCTGACCTGCGGTCAGTCCAGGAATTATTGGGTCACGCCAATATCTCCACGACCCAAGTTTACACCCACCTTACTACCGAGCATATCCGCCGTGCCTATGAGAAATCTCACCCCAGGGCTAAGTAATGTGGAGGCTCTAAATGGCTAACAAATCACGTCGCGCCAGGGGAAAGCATTCACTGCCAAGTAAAAAGAGAGGGAAAAAGAGAATCGCTACCCTCCTCGCTAGTCAACAGCCAGCAGTGGCTCAAACCTACAAGCCGGCTGCCCCCTCCAAGGTGGCGGCTCCTCCGGCCAAGGAACCAACCCCAGCTGTAGCTCGCTTCCCCCACATAACTACTGAGCTACGAAGAATCGGTATTCTAGCCGGGATAATGCTGGCTACTCTGGTAGTGCTAGCTAGGGTTTTGCCCTAATCCTGTCCTAGGAGTGAGTGCTCACTATGGACTTTGAAGCAATGCGAGCCGAGTTAATTAGCCACCTTAGGACTGAAATCAGAGATGAGCGGGTATTAGCCGCTATGGCTCGCATTCCACGAGAACGCTTTGTACCACCAGAAGAACAACACCTAGCCTATGAAGATAGACCATTACCTATCGGCTTTGACCAGACAATTTCACAGCCACTTATTATTGCCCTTATGACCGAGGCTTTAGAACTTACTGGCAATGACAAGGTGCTGGAGGTAGGGACAGGCAGTGGATATCAGGCCGCCATTCTGGCTAAACTAGCCCGGTTTGTGATTACCACCGAGCGCCTGCCACCTCTGGCTGAGGCAGCTAAGAGAGTATTGGCCAGTCTGGGCTATCCCAATATTGAGGTCCACCTAGCTGAGGAGACCCTGGGCTGGCAAAAGAGGGCACCTTATAATGCGATAATGGTTACCGCTGGTGCTCCCAGAGTGTCGGCTGACCTTCTGGCTCAATTAGCCATTGGTGGACGGATGGTACTTCCTGTAGGCTCACGCTATGTGCAAGAGTTATATAAAATTACCAGGCAGAGGCGGAAGAATATAGTTGAGAATTTGGGTGGCTGCCGCTTTGTCTCCCTTATCGGTAAGGATGCCTGGGAAGAGGAAGAATAAAAATCGTTAAAACCTTGCCCTGGTCAAGGACAAGGGATATACTAGGGCTACTAAATACAAGTCTTAAAAGAGAGAAATTATGGAAGGTATCTTATGCCTGAGCTAGGTTTAGCCCTCCCTTTCTGGGTAATTGTTTTGATATGGCTAGCCAGGATTGT
>DAOUFA010000055.1:0-12836 GCA_034430355.1 Dehalococcoidales bacterium | reverse complement strand
CCAATTCGGCATAAATTAAAGTGGGCTCGGCAGGATTCGAACCTACGACCAGACGGTTATGAGCCGCCCGCTCTGCCACTGAGCTACGAGCCCACAGCGGGAATTATAATGCAACAAAATTATTTGTAGATAAATTATATTGCCTTCAGTTTTTGGAGTCAAGCTGTCGCTTTTAGTTCCCATAGCTCCTCAGCGCCACAATGCTGGCATATAGTAACCACTCTGGTACCTGATTGTCGATGAACCATCCCCATAAGGCAATGCCTTACATTGTGGTCAGCCCTGGATTATACAGGGTTTGGAGTTTATGTCAACTAGAATTCGGCTAGCGGCGTTTTACCTCGTATGCGCCAAAAATAAAGTTTAGGTCATCTTGCAAAGCATCAATCTTTTCCCGGGAGAAAAGCTCTTCATCTACATCAAGCATTACTTTTGTCTCACCTTTGGCTGAGCCCACGATATGTGCCCTGAGACATTCTTTTTCCCCCTTGCCTGACCTACTCTGAACCTTGAATGTTAGTGTGCCACGAGAAATAAACGTTGATGTGTTACCTGGCAAAGGGTAAGTTTCCAGTTTTGCCTTATCTATCACCGTTCCTTGCTTTATAGTAAAGTCTCTTATCTCATCATAAAGTAGCTCAGGGTTTACCCCTTGGTATGTTTTCCTAATTTGCATCTTTTAACTCCTACGCTTTCTTGAATCGTTGCCTGTCTTTATAATAAACCTAATGATATATTTTGTCACCTTCGCCAGTCCTTGACCAATGACCCTTGTAAACGAGCCAGCGCTGGGCTGAGTTCATATGTTACTCTGTTGCTGAACACCAAAGGGTATGCTATACTATTTGATAATTGGAAGGAGTTTGAGATTGCCCAATACAGTTACTATTAAGCAGCTTCTAGAGGCTGGGGCTCACTTCGGGCACCAGACAAGCTACTGGCATCCTCGTATGAAGAGCTACATCTTTACCAGACGCAATGGCATCCATATCATTGACCTCGAGCAGACGAGCAGCATGTTAGACCAGGCATGTGAGTTTATCCGGCAGTTGGTGGCTGAGGGTGGCAGTATCCTTTTTGTCGGCACCAAAAAGCAGGCTCAAGAGACTATTGAGACGGAGGCTAAACGCTGTAATATGTATTATGTCAGCCAGCGCTGGCTGGGAGGGGTGCTGACTAACTTTACTACTATCCAAACCCGCATAGACTATCTAGTCCGTTTGGAGGACCAGCAAGCTAGGGGTGAGCTTAACCGCCTACCCAAAAAGGAAGCCCTGAAGCTGGAGAAGGAAATTCTACGCCTCAACCGACAGATAGGTGGTCTCAAAGAGATGACCAGCCTACCGTCGGCGGTGTTCATTGTTGACGTCATAAAGGAAAGGATTGCTCTAGCTGAAGCCAAGCGTGTAGGAATACCAGTGGTAGCTATTGTCGACACCAATTGTAACCCTACTGATATTGACTACCTTATTCCAGCCAATGATGATGCGATTAAAGCCGTCAAACTGATAAGTAGCTGTATTGCTGATGCCGTGATAGAGGGTAAAACTGGCGAGGCATTGGCTCCAACCGAGGAAGCAGAGGAAGAGGGCTTAAAGGAGCTTGAGGTTGCCGAAACTACCGAACCGGTTATTTTTACTCCTGACGAGTAAAACGGGGGAGAGATTGAAAATTCCAGCAGTCAAAGTAAAGGAGCTAAGGAACCAGTCTGGAGCCGGGGTTATGGATTGTAGAAATGCCCTCCTTGAGGCAGAAGGAGATATGGAAAAGGCGCTCCAGATTCTGAAACAGAAAGGCTTCCTTGAGGCACAAGAGAAAGCAAAACGTGCGACCACCGAGGGGGTGATTGAAGCCTATATCCACACCGGTGGGCGCATTGGAGCCATGGTTGAAGTCAATTGCGAAACTGATTTTGTGGCTCGTACTGACGAGTTCAAGGAACTGGCTCACAATTTGGCGATGCAAGTAGCCGCCGTATCTCCCCGATTTATCTCAGTTGATGATGCCTCCGCCCCTGATATTGAACCGACTGAGGCATCCTGCCTGCTCCTCCAGCCTTACATTAAGGACCCTACCAAGACGGTTCAAGATATTATTACGGAAACTATTGCCAGGGTAGGCGAGAATATCAAAGTAAATAGATTTGCCAGATTTGAATTGGGTAAATCTGGGTAAATGGGTAGTAACAGGATGACCACTACCAGGTATAAGCGGGTTCTGCTCAAACTTAGTGGTGAGGCTTTCAGTGGTAAGGCTGATTATGGTATTGATTCCCCTACCCTCATCATGATAGCCCAACAGGTTGGGCAGGTGATAGAGATGGGGGTGGGTGTAGGTATTGTTGTCGGTGGTGGTAACATCTGGCGTGGGGCTAAGGCTGAGGAGGAAGGAATGGATAGGGTCGCTGCTGACTATGCTGGGATGCTAGCCACAGTGATAAATGCCCTAGCTCTCCAGGATGCGCTGGAGAGGGAAGGAATAGCTACCAGAGTCCAGTCAGCTATAGGTATTCAACAGGTAGCCGAGCCTTACATTAGACGCCGCGCTATTCGCCACCTGGAGAAAGGTAGAGCGGTTATTTTCGCCGGAGGCACTGGCAACCCATATATGACCACTGACACTGCAGCTGCTCTACGAGCCATAGAGATTGAAGCCGAAGTCCTACTTATGACCAAGAATAATGTTGATGGCATCTATAATGCTGACCCAAGCAAGAACCACACCGCCAAGAAGTTTGACAAGCTGACCCACCTTGAAGCATTAAATATGCGCTTGCAGGTAATGGATGCTACCGCTCTTTCCCTCTGTCTAGAAAACAAGCTGCCTATAATCGTTTTTGACCTACTAGCTCCACACAGTATTGAGCGTGCTATAATCGGTGAACCTATTGGTACCCTGGTATTCAGCGGGTAGGAAAATGGTTAGCCGCATTTTGTGGAATACTGAAGAAAAGATGCGAACCTCTATTGAGGTCTTGAAGAGAGAACTAGCTACCATTCGCACTGGACACGCTACCTCAACCCTAATCGAGCATATTAAGGTAGAATATGCCGGTGTTCCTACCCCGCTTAATCAACTGGCTAGCATTTCGGCGCCTGGAGTAAGGCTGCTCGTCGTCCAGCCCTGGGATAAAAGTAGTATACGCAGTATCGAGAAAGCTATCCTAACCTCTGACCTGGGGCTAAACCCGACCAGTGACGGGAGTGTAATTCGGATAAATATCCCGCCACTGAGTGAAGAGCGGAGACAGGAGCTGATTAAGGTGGCACGAGGCAGAGTGGAAAAGGAAAAGATAGTAATACGCAACCTGAGGCGCGAGGCTATGGATGAACTAAAGGGGTTAGAGAAAAATAAGGATATATCTCAGGATGAGCTTAAGCGTGCCCTAGACCAGCTACAAAAGCTTACTGATAGCTTCATAGCTGATGCTGAGCAAGCTGGACGAGATAAAGAAGTAAAACTCAGGGAAGTATAGCCCAAGTTAAGAGAGGTTTAGTATCTAATATTGAGTGGTAAAATAGAAGCTGCCTGGCTAGCTAAAGAAAAAGGGGTTCGCTTTCCCAACCACATAGCTATTATTGTGGACGGGAATGGTAGATGGGCAGAACGGCGTGGATTACCCAGGTTTGAGGGGTATCTAGCCGGGCTGGAAAATGTACGCTCGGCAATCAGGTGCCTTAATCAATACCAGATAAAGTATGTAACGCTTTATGGCTTCTCGACAGAAAACTGGAATCGCCCCCAAGATGAAGTTATGAGTTTGTTCCGTCTCTTAGAAGAGGTCATGGACAAAGAGTCCTCAGACCTTCATAAACAAGGTATTAAGATTCGCCACCTCGGTCGTCTCCAGGGACTCCCGCCAGGTCTACAGCTAGCCATAAATAGAGCCACGGAGTTAACCAAAAACAATACCGGGATGACACTTAGCCTCGCCTTCAACTACGGAGGTCGTGGTGAGATTTTAGATGCCGTACGCCGCATTATAGCTGACGGCATCTCACCTCAAAGCATAGATGAAAAATTATTTAATAATTACCTTTATACCGCCGGTTTACCTGATGTTGACCTAGTCATTCGCACCGGCGGTGAACTCCGTATAAGTAATTTCCTAATATGGCAAGGAGCTTATAGCGAGTACTACTTCACCGATGTTTTATGGCCGGACTTTGATGAAAAAGAGATTGAGAAAGCGTTATTATCTTATTGCCAGAGGCAAAGGCGCTTTGGTGGATTATAACCGCGATTGTTTAGTAACCCTATGCTCAAGAAAAGAATCATAACTTCCCTCTGGTTCGTCCCCCTCTTGATAATTGTCGTCTGGTTCGGTGGGGAGGCGGGATTTACCGCATTAATGGTCGTCTTCGGAGTCCTGGCTGCCCTTGAATTCTACAGGATGGTGGCTATCTCAAAAGTACCACCATTTACCTACTTCGGGCTAATCTGGACGGCACTATTCATTCTCAGTCGTAATTCAGAGCTACTAGCTAGGCTTGAACCCCACTTTAATCCTGGCTTAGTTACACCGCTTTTATTGACCTCAGCCGTGGTGCTACCTCTAATCGGGCTGCTATCACGCCGACAAAAAGAGGAGGCTTTTACTACCTGGGGGTGGACAATAGCTGGCATCCTCTATGTAGGCTGGCTGTTAAGCTATCTGGTGGCATTAAGGGGTCTAGATGGTGGCAGAAATTGGGTATTCTTGGCTCTGTTTACCACCTGGGCTTCTGATACTGCTGCCTTCTTCATTGGTAGAAAACTGGGTGGGCATAAACTCGCCCCAAATATTAGCCCGGGCAAAACCTGGGAAGGGACCATGGGTGGAATAGTTGGGGCTATCATAATGAGCATATTATTCTTTACCCCGACCCCTTTCCGCTTGCCCCTAGTCTACTGGCAGGCAATAGGCTTGAGCATACTGGTCAGTATTTTTGGTCAGGTTGGCGACCTGGTAGAATCCCTACTTAAACGCAATATGGGGGTAAAAGACTCAGGCACTCTACTGCCAGGACATGGGGGTATCCTTGACCGAATGGACAGCATTATCTTTGCCGGCATAGTGGTATACTATTATGTGATATGGGCAATATGATTAAGCAACTGGCTGTTCTGGGTTCAACCGGCTCTATAGGTCAGCAAACTCTTGAGGTAGTCCGCGCCTTACCCCATAGGTTTCATATAGTTGGGTTAGCTGGGGGAAAGAACGTTGATTTACTGGCCAAGCAAATCAACGAGTTTAAACCAAGGTCTGTCTATTTTCAGGATAGGGAGGCACTGACTCGCCTGACTAATACTGAATATGAATTCCTAACCCTGGAAGACATTGCCCGGCATCCTCAAGTGGACACTGTTATTATAGCTACCTCGGGCAGAGCTGGGCTAAGCCCGACACTGGCTGCGGTAAAAGCCGGTAAGAGTGTTGCCCTGGCTAATAAGGAATCATTAGTTATGGCGGGGGAGATTATCACCAATGAGGCAAAGCTGAATGAAGCCCGGATTCTGCCTATTGATAGCGAGCATAGTGCGATATGGCAGTGCCTCAATGGTGAAACACAGCCAGCAACTCAGCTTACTCTGACTGCCTCAGGAGGTCCTTTCCTCCATTATTCACCAGCCGAGCTAAGCGGGGTTACCGTTGAGCAAGCTCTAAGCCACCCCTCGTGGCAGATGGGGAAAAAGGTTACCATTGACTCAGCCACCCTGATGAATAAAGGGCTTGAGGTCATTGAAGCCCACTGGCTATTTGACATGCCCTTTGACAATATTAAGGTTCTAATCCATCCCCAGAGTATTATCCACTCTATGGTAGAATTCATAGATGGCTCAATCAAAGCCCAGTTAAGTTACCCCGATATGCGCCTGCCCATTCAATATGCCCTGTCTTACCCTGAACGCCTGCCTAACCCTCAACTTCCCAGGCTTGACTGGAGCGATATTAAAGACCTGACCTTTGAGCCACCTGACCTTGATACCTTCCCCTGCCTCAAGTTAGCTATTGAGGCCGGCAGGAAGGGAGGAACCTGCCCGGCAGTACTCTGTGGCGCTGATGAGGTAGCGGTTGAACTTTTCCTGGCGCAAAAGGTCAAGTTTATTGATATAGCTAACCTTGTAGAAAAGGTATTGGAACAGCATCAATCCACCCCCTACCCTACCCTGGATGAAATCATAGCCGCCGATACCTGGGCTAGACAGAAAGTGCTACAGCTCACTTCGGGAGATAATCCATGCTAACGACCATAGGTGCCTTTGTCGGTATTCTGGTCGTACTTATCATTGCCCACGAGTTGGGACATTTTATTGCTGCCAAAGCATCCAGGGTAAGAGTGGACGAGTTTGGTCTCGGCTTTCCCCCGCGAGTATTATCGGTAAAACGAGGAGAAACGGTATATTCACTAAACGCTATACCGTTAGGTGGATTCACCAAAATGGCGGGGGAAGAAGACCCCAAGGTACCAGGAAGTCTGGCTAACAAGCGCATTGGCATCAGGCTTTTGGTCCTCAGCGCTGGTTCACTAATGAATGTCATCCTGCCTCTTCTCCTGTTCTCAATTGCCTTTATGGTTCCCCATAACGTAGTCGTTGGGCAATTGTTGATTGAAGAAGTAGCCGATAGTTCACCGGCAGCCACGGCTGGCATTGAACCCGGAGATACACTCCTCAGCTTCAACCAAAAGCCGATGCACAATATTGGTGACCTGCAGCGCTATATTCAGCTTAACCTGGGTAAGGAGGCTACCATAGTTGTCCAGCATAGCGACTCAACTACCGAGAGTGTTCAAGTAGTACCCAGATGGAGGCCTCCAGAGGGTCAGGGGGCAACGGGGATTACGGTTAGACTGGTAGACGCCACCATTGTTCGTCAAAGTGAACCTGCCTGGCGAGCCGCACCTTTAGCTGTATCGTCATGTGTGGAAACCTTCGTCCTATTCAAGAATGGGATAATTGGTATGGTTACCGGGGCAACGCCTTTTGAAGTGGCCGGGCCGGTAGGGATTGCTCAAATCACCGGCGAGGTGGCTAAGGCTGGAATTAGCCCATTACTGGAATTTGCTGCCTTTCTCAGCATAAACCTGGCGCTAATCAATATCTTCCCCCTCCCCGCCCTGGATGGTGGCAGAATTGTATTTGTCCTCCTGGAGGGGGTCCGCCGGGGCAAACGTGTGGCACCGAAGACAGAGAGATTGGTGCACTTTATTGGCTTTGCTGCCCTCATAGCCGCCATTATAGTAATCACCTACCATGATATTATACGCATCATCAGCGGAGGCAGCCTGATACCGTGAACCCCAGACGAGTCAGTAAACCGATTCAGATTGGCAATGTAACTGTCGGCGGCAATGCCCCAATCGTGGTGCAGTCAATGACTAAAACCGATACTAGAGATGTTATGTCAACTATTGCCCAAATCAAGGAGCTTGAGGATTGTGGCTGCCAGTTAGTGCGAGTGGCGGTGCCTGATGCTGAAGCCGCCCGGGCGATACGAGATATAAAAAGAGGCGTTTCCCTACCGATAATTGCTGACATTCACTTTGATTACCGACTGGCTTTACTGGCACTGGAAGCCGGGGCTGATGGGCTACGCTTAAATCCGGGCAATATCAGCCAGCCCCAAAAAGTCTCCGTCATAGCCCAGGCAGCTAAAGAGAGGAATATCCCTATCCGCATTGGGGTCAACGCCGGCAGCCTGCCCAGAACCGCCAACCCCAACTTGACCCTGGCTGAGCAGATGGTAGACGCCGCCCTACAGCAGATACGATTGCTGGAGAGTCTTGACTTCGATCTGATTAAGGTCTCACTTAAAGCCTTTGATGTCCCGACGACTATTGACGCCTATCAAGACATTGCTCTCAAGATACCCTATCCCCTCCATATAGGCATTACCGAAGCCGGCACCCCCCGCAGTGGCATTATTCGGAGCACGGTGGGCATCAGTACCCTTCTCTACCAGGGCATCGGTGATACCATCCGAGTCTCACTAAGCGCCCACCCCAGGGAAGAGGTAATTGCCGCCTATGAAATTCTAAAAAGCTTGAACTTACGCCAGCACGGTCCGATTCTGGTTAGCTGCCCTTCCTGTGGTCGGGCTGAGGTTGATATTGTAAAATTAGCCGAGGAAGTAGAGGCCAGGCTATCAAAGATTGACAAGCCGATAAAGGTAGCGGTGATGGGCTGTGAGGTCAATGGACCCGGCGAGGCTAAAGATGCTGATGTCGGCATTGCCTGCGGCAAAGGCAAAGCCAGTCTGTTCAAAAAAGGCAAAAAGATTGCCACTATTCAGGAAAAGGATTTTGTGATAGCTTTGATGAGAGAGGTGGAGAGGCTTTAAGGCTTACTTAGGAGATTAAAAAATGAAAAAGCTAGTTGCTCTGCGCGCTCTAGTTCTAACGGCTTTGCTGCTAGTAGCCTTAGTAGTCGGGTGTCAGCAACAGCCACAACCAGAAGAGCCGCCCAGCCTAGCCATTATGGTTGAGTCCAATATCGTTGAGGCTGGTTCTTCTTTCATGGTCTCGGGCTTAAACGTCGAATCACATCAGAAGATATGGATTGAAGGCGACTACTCACGAAGTGACGGCGCGAAATCGGGTTACAGCCTCTACATTACTGATGAAGAGGGCTTAATCTATCCAATAATAGATATTCCAGAGGATGTAGTTCCCGGCGACTATGAGGTCGAGGTTTATATGGGCAAAAATCTTAATGACAGGGAGCTAATAGCTACGCTCCCTATCCATATCCAAGCGAAGGCAAAATGAAGAAGCTAGTTACTTTATGCGCAGGGGAAGTTTGAAGGGGCGTAAGCCCCTTCAGTAACCACTCCTCCCCCCTCTCCTTTGAAGGAGAGGGGGATTAAGGGGGTGAGGTAGATAAAAAATCTTAAGCTTAAGCTACTAGAATAAAGCAGTTTAATATGGTTAAATAATTGGGAGCTATCTCTAGCCTCACCGTAGCATAATAAATAAAGGAAGGTGAGCAGCATGGATTAAAATAAAGTAATTTTCCGAATAATTATCTCAAGAATAAGGAGGTAGCAAATGGAGAGAACATGGAAGCCAACAACAGCAGGTATTTTGAACATAATTGCGGGGGCTCTAGAGATCTTTTTGGGTGTTATAGCGATTATTGCGTCTAGGTGGGTAAGCTTGCTAGGTGGCATCGACTGGAGTGATTTGATACAACAGTGGGGTGGAGCGTGGGGACCGGGGATGGGTGATATTCCATCATGGATTACGGAGATAATTGGTGTTACGGCAACAGCGGTGATGATAGGTGGTATCGTAATACTCGTTTTTGGGATAATAGCCCTGGTTGGTGGCATCAACGCCATTAAAAGGAGGAGGTGGGGGCTGGCACTGGCCGGCTCTATTCTATCCCTCCCCATTACGACAGTGTTAGGGACACTGGCTATTATCTTTGTCTCCCTGGGGAAGAAGGAGTTTGACTAACCCTACTAGAATAAAGCAATTTAATATGGTTAAATAGTTGGGAGCCATTTCTAGCTTCACCGTAGCCTAATAAAAAGGAAGGTGAGCAGCATGGATTAAAATGAAGTAATTCCCCCAAATAACTATTGTATTAAAGAATAAGGAGGTAACAAATGGTAAAAGCGGCTGGTATCTTAACTATAATTGCTGGCATTGTTGGTATTGGTGTCGGTGCTTTTGTTAGTGTTATGGGTGGAACTATAGGCGCATTGGCCGGATTGGGTGGAATGTTGGCAGCGCTTGGCGCTGCACCGATTGGTCTTGGAATAGTGGCCTTAATCGGCGGCATCTTCGCCCTGAGAAGGAGAGCCTGGGGGTTCGCCCTTACCGGCGCTATCTTGGCTTGCTTCTGCTTCCTGCCACTGGGGATACTGAGTATTATATTTGTAGCAATAGGAAAGCGGGAGTTTGCCTAGCCCTACTAGAATAAAGCAATTTAATATGGTTAAATAGTTGGTAGCTATCTCTAGCTTCACCGCGGCATAACAAATAAAAGAAGGTGAGCAGCATGGGCTACTCAGGAGTTATTCTATTACAAGGAGGTAAAAAATGTTTTGCAAAAACTGTGGCAAAGAGCTGATAGGGACACCAGAATTGTGTCCTCACTGTGGAGCCAGACCTCTACTCGGGAATAGCTTCTGCCAAGGATGCGGTGCTGCGATAACTCCCCTAACTGAAATATGTATGAAGTGCGGAATACGGGTAGCCAAAGCTGAAGTGGTAAGAGCCTCCTGGGAATGGCTAGCCTTACCAATCTTAGTTGGGTGGATCGGTGGTCTGATTGCCTATTTTCGTAAAAGAAAGCTGGACCCCTTCAGAGCAAAGGTGTTCTTGTGGGTGGGTATAGGCGTCGGCTGTGCGGCCTCGAATCCAGCGGTGATCGACGAGTTCATATTTCGAGCCGCCTGGGGACGGCTAGCCTTAGCAATCTGTCTTGGGTGGATCGGTGATCTGATTGCTTTTACGCTTTAAATGGTGAGGAATCAGCCACATTAGAGGAAGCAAAGAAAATTAATGAAACGGCGAACCATCACTGCACCAGGCTATGCATAGAGACCAGGCCTGATTGGTGCCGACAGGAGGAGATAGATAGGATGCTCGAGTTTGGCACCACCAGGGTTGAACTGGGGGTCCAGACCTTAGACGATGAAATCTACCGAGTGGTAAGAAGGGGGCACACGGTAGAAGATGTAGTTAAAGCCACCACATTACTCAAGGAGCATGGCTTTAAGGTTCATTACTACTGGATGTCGGGACTACCTGGCTCAACCCCGAGGAGGACCTAGAGCTATCCAAAAGGCTATTTAATGATGCTCGCTTTAGACCAGATCTAAATTCTAGTCTTTACACTAAAGGGTAAAAAATTTGATTACTTTTTTGCAAACTCAGACGATGGTAGCCCCTTTTCGCTAAGGCTTTTTATTCTATTACAAGGAGGTAAAAAATGTTTTGCAAAAACTGTGGTAAAGAGCTGACAGGAACACCAGAAATTTGTCCTAACTGTGGAGCCAGGCCTTTAGCCGGGAATAGCTTCTGCCAAGGATGCGGTGCTGCGATAACTCCCCTAACTGAAATATGTATGAAGTGTGGAATACGGGTAGCCAAAGCTGAAGTGGGGGGAAGAGCATCGTGGGGATGGCTGGCTTTAGCAATCTTCGCTGGGTGGATCGGTGGTCTGATTGCCTACTTTGTTAAGAGGAAGCAGGACCCCTTCCGAGCAAAAGTATTCTTGTGGGTGGGTATAGCCGTCACCTGTGTAGCCATTCCGCTTGCAATTCTTGCTGAGCTTGTGTAGCCATTTCGCTTGCAATCCTTGCTGATAGTGATGTCCAATTTGTTCCAAATTGGTAAGTCCAGGAACATAACTAGATAGGCCAATTAGTAAAGTGCGCATATCAAAGCTATTCGGTAAGACACAGAGAGAGGTACCAGCTGAGGCAGAGACAGTTAGCCACCGGCTACTACTAAAAGCCGGGATGATACATCAGGTAGCGGCTGGGGTCTATTCCTATCTGCCTTTAGCCTGGCGGGTACTTAAAAGGATAGAGAACATAATCCGGGAGGAGATGAATGCCGCCGGGGGACAGGAGCTAATGCTCCCCGTCCTCCAGCCCCTTGAGCTGTGGCAGGAGACCGGGCGAGACCTAGCTTTTGGCAAAGGGCTATTTACCCTCTCCGACCGCAGAGACCGCAAACTAGCCCTGGGACCAACCCACGAAGAGGTCATTACTCAACTGGTCAGCTACAATGTTCAGAGCTACCGTGACCTGCCCCTGCTTCTATATCAAATCCAGACCAAGTTCCGCGATGAGCCCCGCCCCAGAGCTGGACTAGTGCGAGTCCGCGAGTTCACCATGAAAGACCTCTATAGCTTTGATTGCGATGAGGAGGGACTAAGCCAGAGCTATGATAATATGCTCCAGGCGTATCAGAATATCTACGCCCGCTGCGGACTCCCTACCCTGCTGGTTGAAGCTGATAGTGGTGCTATTGGCGGCAAGGACTCCCACGAGTTTATGGTTATTACTGAAACTGGCGAAGATGAGATTATTTATTGCCCTAATTGTGGCTACTCAGCTAATGCGGAGAAGGCCCAGAGCATTAAAGCCAAATTAGCCGATGAGAAGCCACTGCCCCTGGAAGAAGTGGACACCCCCGGCATCACCACCATTGAGGAGCTAGCCAACTTCCTGAAGGTGCCCCAAAATCACACCCTTAAAGCAGTATTCTATATCGCCGATGCCGAGCTAATTTTCGCCGTTATCAGAGGGGACATTGAGATAAACGAGGTGAAGCTAAAAAACACTCTGCACTGCTTTGAACTCCGCCTGGCTTCGGAAGCTGAGGTGAAGGAAGCCGGGATAGTAGCTGGCTCAGCCTCGCCTATAGGTGTAAGTGGCATCAGGGTTATTGCCGATGATTCCATAACCTCAGGCACCAACTTCATTGCCGGGGCTAATAAACCTGACACCCATTTTAGAAATGTCAATTATCCCCGAGATTTTAAGGTTGACCTCGTAACCGATATCGCCCGGGCTAAGACTGAAGAGGGATGCCCCAAGTGTGGCCACAAATTATCACTCAGCCGCGGCATTGAGGTGGGGCATATCTTCAAGCTGGGCACTTTTCTTAGTGAGAAATTAGGTGCCTCCTTTGTTGACCCTAAGGGTGTGTCGCACCCCATGGTCATGGGGTGCTATGGCATTGGTCTGGGTAGATTACTGGCTGCCACCATAGAGCAAAATCATGACGATAAGGGCATTATCTGGCCGATGTCTATCGCTCCGTATCATATCTATCTCTGCCCCTTATACCTGGAAAATTCTGAGGTGGCAACTGCCGCTGAAAAGCTGTATG
>DAOUFA010000054.1:0-7561 GCA_034430355.1 Dehalococcoidales bacterium | reverse complement strand
AGAGAAAAGACGGCATCAAACGCCATTTCCGCTACGATTGGCAGGAAGTAGCCAAGTATAATCCCGATTACCTGACCTATGTTGAAACCGAAAGGGAGCGCCTGGGGGAGAACCACCCCCTGTTCTTAACCCAGTACCGCCTGTTACCAATCCATAGCGGTGGGGGTTACTTAAGCCACCAGCAGATGGCTCAGCTAGCCGGAGAGCACGCCAGAAAGCACCAACCCGACCCGGGCAAGGTCTACATCGCCGGTATTGACCTCGCCGGGGAGGCTGAGGAAGAGGAAGGAGCCAGGCTAAGAGCCCTGAAACCACGCCAGGATTCTACCGTGGTTACTATTGGCGAACTGGACTTCTCAATATGTAGTGAGGTTATTAAACAACCCCGGATTAAGGTTGTTGAGCACTACTGGTGGACAGGCAGGAAGCACGCCGAGGTCTATCCCCAGTTAATTGATATTCTCAAAAATGTCTGGCGCTGCCGTAAGGTAGTGGTTGATGCTACCGGGGTTGGGCAGCCGGTGGCTTCGCTCCTCAGGCAGTCATTAGGCTCAAGAATTTCTCCATTCACCTTTACCGCTCAGTCAAAATCGGGGTTAGGCTTTGCCTTGCTCGCCGCAATCAACTCAGGCCGATTGAAAATGTATGCCGGTGATGGCTCACCCGAGTATCAGGAGTCCTGGTCTGAGATAGAGAAAGCCAGGAGCCAGTATCGTCCCAACCAGACGATGAATTTCTACGTCGACCCGACACAGGGGCATGACGACTTCCTGATGAGCCTGGCACTTCTGGTTGAAGCCGCCAGCCAATATGAGCCGAGGGGGGCGAGGGGGAGTATGAGGGAGGTGTGAGAGAGCTTGAAAAATAATGATTTTAGAAATACAATATTCTTCCAATATGAAGTAAAATACAAAAGAGCACTATGTCTAATAACAGCGTAATAAATACCATACCTATCAGTGTTGAAGAGAAAGAAAAGATACTGTACGCAATAGAAGGGCACTTCCTAGATCTGAAATCCAAGAATATTAGTCCCAAAAAACTTACGGAAACACTTTCTGCCTTCGCAAATACAGCTGGAGGAGAATTATACATAGGAATTGATGAACATAAAAGAGGTAAGAGAAAGATAAGAAAATGGAGAGGTTTTACTGACCAAGAAACCGCAAATGGGCATCTACAAGCATTTGAACAGATATTTCCATTGAGTTCAGACTTCTCTTATATCTTCATTAGCTGTGAAGAAAGTGATGGTTTTGTACTTAAGGCTGACATCCAAAAAGTCAGAGCGATAAAGAAAGCTTCAAATGGAATAGCTTATATACGTAGGGGTGCCCAAAACTTACCAATGGATACATCCCAAAAACTCAGACAGCTAGAATATAACAAAGGCATAACATCTTTTGAAACTGAGTTACTAAATGTTGACCCTAATCTGATAGAGAGTTCAGAAATACTTAAAGATTTCTTAAAACAATACGTTCCTTTTTATGATCCAGAAACTTTTTTGCATAAACAACGACTTTTAATATCAAATAAACCCACGGTCGCGGCTATACTTCTATTTGCAGAAGAACCTCAAGCGATTCTTCCTAAACATTGCGGTATTAAAATACTTCGTTATCGAACCAGGGAGTCTTACGGCGATAGAGAAACCTTGGTACCTGACATTGTGACTGTCGAAGGTTGCATTTACGACATCATAAAGGAGACTGTATCGAAGGTCGTGAGCATGGTTGAAAGTGTACCTATGCTCGGTCAAGGACGCTTAATATCAATAAAATATCCCCATGAAACTTTACATGAAATCATAACCAATGCTGTACTACATCGTGATTATAGCATAGCTACTGATATACAGGTCCGCATCTTTGATAATAGAATTGAGATTGAAAGCCCGGGTCGGTTACCTGGTCATATAACAGAAAAAAATATATTGCGTGAACAATACACACGTAATGGTAACATAGTACGCCAGATAAGTAGATTCCCAAATCCACCAAACAGAGACATAGGTGAAGGACTAAATACGGCATTTGAAGCAATGAGAAGGCTACAGTTGAGGATGCCTGAAATTAGAGAAAATGAAAACAATGTTACAGTTTATATATATCATGAACCCTTGGCTTCACCTGAAGAAACCGTTTTAAATTATTTAGACAGTCATGCTTTAATTACCAATGCTGAAGCAAGAATAATCACTGGAATTAAATCGGAAAACTCAATGAAAAAAGTTTTTAATAGACTGCGAAATCAGGGATTGATTGAATTGGCACCAGATAGACGTGGAGCAAAATCCGCTTGGCAAAAAGTAGGTAGGAGAAAACCAGAAACAACCAAACAATTGGAACTTGATTTGAACTAGAAGGGTGTTTAAGAGGGGCTCACGCCCCTCTTTTATAAAAAAATCCCCCTCTCCTTGATAAGGAGAGGGGGACAGGGGACGAGGTTACCTCATTAATTTTTAATATCCGCCACCACTGGGGATTATACTCCTAAAATAGGTGGTGTCAAGGGTAAAGCGGGCAACACTTGACGATAAGACTTGACAAAATTGTTAAAATATGGTAGGTATTGACATTTTATAATACTAACCTTACGCTATATGAGTAAGAACAATACACCCTAACAATATATAAGGAGGTAGATTATGACAACCCGAGTAGTGAAGCTGACTATTAGCCTGCCTAAAAGTCTAGTTTCACTAGCCGATGAAGTTGCCAGCGAGGAGAATATTAGCCGTAGTAGAGTTGTATCCAATTGCCTTAGCGAGTTTGCCCAAAAACGTAAAATGCAACTGATGGAAGAGGGCTATAAAGTAATGGCTAAAGAAAATTCTGATTTTGCAAAGTTAGCTTTTGGATTACAGAGTGAGGTAGCTTTAAGGCAGGCCTAAAGCAACAATGTCAAAAGAGATAAAAAGGGGTGAAATATACTGGGTGGATTGGAGTCCTGGTCGAGGGAGTGAACAAACTGGCACAAGACCCGCCCTTATCATTCAAAATAACGTTGGGAATACCCATAGTCCAACAACCATTGTCGCCGCTACTACTACAGCATTTGTCAAAGAATATCCCTTTATAGTCCCCATCCCTAAAAGGGTAAGTGGATTGCCCCAAGATTGTAAAGTTAATCTATCGGCAATACTAACAATTGACAAATCTTGCCTTGGCGAAAAATGTGGAGAATTAAATGCAACGGAAATGGCCAAGGTGGATGGGGCTATAAAAGCTAGTTTGGAGCTAACGGAGTAATGATGTCTAGGGTCAAAGATATTGATGTTAAGAAACTATCTATCCCCAAAAGGGATTTTATATCCGCTTTAAAAAAAGTCAGTCAGCGGACTGAAAAACCTAAACCCTCTCCAAAACCGTCAAAAACATAGACTTCTCATCCTTGCGGTGATTATACCTGAAAGCACACTCGTTAATGTAATTCTGCAGATACTTCGCACTAACAGCGTGATAGACCCCACTAATACCACGTTTCAGCAAACTCCAAAAGCCCCTTTTAATTCCTTTACTAAACAACCTTCCCGTGTTATAGGGAGTTTAAGGGGGGCGCGAGCCCCTCTTTATAAGAAAATCCCCCTCTCCTTGATAAGGAGAGGGGGACAGGGGACGAGGTTAGCACATCTTATTAATATAAATAGGCGGCTCTTCTCTTACCTATCCAGTAGCCAAGAAAGATAGCTCCCACAACACCTAACCCCCACCATAAATGTACCCCCCAGTTAGGCAAGGTAATACCGCCCATATAGAATGAGCCCGGGGCTGACCACCCGCTCTCATTGGAGGCACCATCTGTTGCCTGTACCCTCCAGTAGTAGGGGTCTTCCTGTTTCCTCGGGTCTAGCTTGTCCTCCTCAGTAATGGTGTACTCTAAGTCGGTCAAGCCCTCCTCGTTCAACACTATAGAATCAGCGGTGAAATCCTCATCGGTGGCAACCTGAAGGGTATAGGTTACGGGCAGGCTGTCATCAGTAACCGCCTCCCAACTAAACTCTGTCAACGCTGGTACCTTGGTATCCATTGCCGGCAGTAGCGGTTGTGGTATTGGCGGTGCTTCTGATTCCATATAGAAGAGAACCTGGATGGAATTGGTGCCGTCACTGGCAGTTATGGTATGCGCTCCTGCCTCACTCTGGGGAACCTCAAAGGTAGCGATAAAAGTCCCATCAGGAGTACTGGTGGTAGTAGCCACTGTAACCGGCGCCGTAGCGTAGGTGATGGTTATCGGGTAGTTGGGCTCAAAGCCGACGCCGCTAATAGTAATATCCATACCGACATAACCGGGTGAAGCCAGGCTGGTAACCGGGGTGACGCTGACTTCAGGAGCTGTATATATGGTGAAGTCGGCTTCAACCCAATGGTTGTGTTTATCATCAACCTTAAGATTATAGCTACCTTCATCCATATCGGGCACCTCAAAGCTAGTGGCGAAACTGCCATCTTCGTCAGTTTTATCAGTTTCATCACTAACCACCAAGACATTAAGGAGGATGTCAATATAATAATCACCACCAAAGCCAGTGCCACTAACGCTTACTTCGTCACCGGGTGCCCCTGAGGTTGGGTCAATGGTTATTTCTGGCTCCACGGTAAACGTCGCCTCAGCTTTACTGCCTTCGTCACCGGTAACGGTTATGGTGTGGTCGCCGGCAGTGCTTTCCGGGATGAGAATAGAGCAGGTAAATTCACCATCGCTATCGCTTTTATTATCACCACTTTCTATGTCTATATCATCAATATCGTATTCAACAGTAATATCTTCCTTGTCAGAGAAATACTCCCCGGTAATCTCGACCTCGGTGCCGACTACATCCTCATTAGGGTCCGGTGTAATCTCACCGGCGATTACAGTGAATTCGGCAACGGCTTTTATGTCATCCGAATTGGCCATGGTAACATAGACATAATAGGTGCCGCCGTGAACATCCTCATCGTCCGTGCCAGTGGAAAGCCTAGTTGGCACCTTGAAAGAGGTGCTGAAGTCACCATCCTCCTCAACGTCATAGCCTGTTTTTACCCGCTGATAGGTTCTAACCTCATCACTAGTAGAGGTACCAACCTCATCACCCTCCTCAGCTTCCTGAATCGAGAAATAGATATCAACCTCTTCTATATCTGGCTCAGCGGGGTAGGGAGGATAATCACTTTCCGGCCAATCGTTGCCATCAATATCAATGGTATCGCCGATTTCACCCTCCTCAGGGTCAAGCTCAATATCGTAGTCGTACGCCGCCAGAGCGGGGGTGGCGGGGATGACTAGCAATAACAGGGAAAGGATAACGGCTAGAGTTAGAATTCTGAAAAATTTTGCAAACTTCACCGAAACTTACCTCCTATAGTCCTCATATTATATTACAACGCTAAATTATAGCGGAAGTTAGCATATTTTACAAACTATGTTAAAAAACTTAAAAATTAGCCTTTAAGATAGGCAGTTCTCCTGCCCAGCCAGAAGGCAAGAAGACCGGCACCGACGGCGATTAAGGCATATATAGCTCCTCTAGGCATGACAAAACGAGAGCTAACATAGAACGACGCCGGGGCTGACCACTGGCTCTCATTGGAGGCACTATCTTTAGCCTTCACCCTCCAGTAGTAGGGTTCTTCCTGTTTCCTTGGGTCTAGCTTTGCCTCCTCCTTAGTGATGGCATAGTCTGAGTCAGTCAAATCCTCTTCCTCCAGCACCATAGAATCAGCGGTGAAATCCTCATCGGTGGCAATCTGAAGGGTATAGGTTACGGGCAGGCTGTCATCAGCAACTGCCTCCCAGTCAAACTCTGTCTTGGCTTCGGCTTCACTCGCCTCTTCAGGTAGTAATAGCTCCGGTATTGGTGGTGCCTCCGACTCCATAACGAAGATACATTTCACGATATGGGTGCCATCACTAGCCGTTATGGTATGATTGCCACCAACGCTGGCGGGGACATCAACGGTGACTGAAAAAGTTCCGTTACCACCAGCAGTAGCTATAGCTAGCTGAATATCATCATACTCGATAGTTACTATCCCATCAACTGTGAACCCGACACCACTAACGGCCAGTGTGGTGCCAACATTGCCCGCATATTGGCTGAGGGTAACCCCAGCCCCTACCGTGAACTCTGCCTTATCGGTGTTGTCATCACCATCCTCTGCCTTGACATCGTAAGTGCCCGACTGCATAACTGACACACTAAAGGTAACCTCAAAACTACCGAATTTACCAGTGGTATCAGTGGCTACCTCAGCCTGGTCAAAGTAAATAGTGACATCACTTTTATAGCCGAAACCGGTGCCGCTGACGGTTACCCTATCACCTAGCGCTCCTGATGATTGGTCAAGGGTAATGGAGGAAAGCACCTTAAAGTTAACTTCATCCGAGTTGCCCAGCAGGTCCTCGGCGGTAATCTCGTGATTCCCAGCCATGCTGTCAGGGATAGCGAAGGTGTAAGTAAACTCTCCAGCCGGGTCGGCCACCACAGTGCCGATATCAGCTCTAGTCCCATCGTAGTAGAAAGTTACCACCTCACCAACATAGAAACCCTGGCCATCAACCGTTACCCGGGTGCCGACAGCACCATCCCTGGGGTAGAGCTCAATCTCAACTTCCTGGACAATAAAGGGTCTCCGGCTCCCCAATAGATTACCTTTTTCATCCTCAACGCTAACATAAAATCTTCCCGGCACGACATCATCGGGAACATCAAAAAGGACGGTGAGAATGCCACTATCAGGAACGACCAAGCTATCAATTTCCCGGTCATCAAAGAAGATGGAGATGCTATCGCCCCTATAGGATTCAAAGTTTGTCCCGGTCACGGTAACCCTTGTCCCTGGTGAACCAGAGGTGGGAGACAGGGTAATCATAGGTGCCGCCAAAGCTGGCATGGCTGGTATAAGCACTATTACCAGGCACAAGATAACGGCTATGACCAGTGTTCGGAGGACTTTAGCATATTTCATCGGCATTTACCCAACCAATATAAGGCAGCATTAGTCAACATAGGCATTCAAATATTTGCTAATCATATCTTCTTGCTGCCCGCTACCAGCAGTTAAGAAGTGGTGCAAACTTGCTGCCACAAGTATGGTTTTCTTTCTAGCAGTGCTAGTAGCGAGTGCATCCACCGCGGCCTTCAACTTTTCTGGAACCTCCACGGCTAGGCTTTTCTTTTCCATAATAACCTTCCTTAAATTTTACAAGTATTAACTATATTTTACTAGTCAAGAATTGACTTGTCAAGCCCCTTAGCTAACTAAATCCTTCAATCCAGGCAAAAATGACAAAATACTGTTGACTATAATAGAACATATGTGCTATTCTGGCTGGGAAAGGCAAGTTATGGAAGCGGAGAAGACCAACGGCTTTGCCGGGAACACAAACCACCAGCTAGATTTGCCACCTGAGTATTGCCACTATCGGGACGAGGGTTGTGAGTTTACCGACTCCTGTCTTAACTGCCCGTTTGAAAAATGTATCTATGACGAGCCTAGAGGCAGGCAGCGCTATATCAAGAGGTTGCGAGCCAAAGAGATAGCCAGGCTATTCACTACTGGTGGGAAGGGAATAA
>DAOUFA010000053.1:0-8093 GCA_034430355.1 Dehalococcoidales bacterium | reverse complement strand
AAGAAGATGCTCAGGTTTCCGGTTCCAGTAGCGACTTCTAGTATATTCCGTCCGCTGGATGCTACTCCGATTAACAAAGGCTTGTGGTCCCATATATTATTAATATATCTTTCCAGAGAGAGCGACCTTTCTTTGTAGTATTGTTCCCAATCCATAGGCACTTCCTACCTTCTTATAGACCTCCAGTGTCTGCTCGGCTGCCTTTTCCCAGGAAAACCTCTTTGACTGCTCCAGCCCCTTCCTAATCATATTATCTCTTAGTTCACTATCAGTTAAAACTTGTCTCATCGCTTGAGCCAGGCTATCAGTATCGTAGGGGTCAACCATAATGCCTGCCTCACCTACCACCTCTGGTAGAGAAGAGGTATTAGATGTTACCACCGGACAGCCACAAGCCATAGCTTCTAACGGGGGAAGCCCAAAGCCCTCGTAAAGCGAGGGATAAGCCAGTAGCTGGGCGGAGGAATAGTAATAGGCTAGCTCCAATTCAGAGACATGGTTAATAAAGATAACATCCTCTGTTATTCCCAAACTAGCTAATTTCTTCATTGTATTCTTCCGGTATTTTTCAGACCTTCCTGATACTCCTACCTTGACTAATTTTAATTCTGGGAATTCTTTCTTTAACTTAGCAAATGCTTCAAACAGCCTGCCCAGGTTCTTTCTCAGCCTCTCAGAGCCAACATATAGTATATATGGTTTATCAAGGAGCTTTACATTGTATGGTTTGAAGAAGCTATGGTCTACCCCGCAGTAGATTACACTAATCTTACTATCTGGCACTTTCAAATATTTAATCAGGTCATTTCTGGTATTGTGAGACACAGCTATTAGATGACTTGCCCGCTTAATGCCCCTTATATCAAGCCTTAACAATATCCTTTCTATAACTGCTTCTCCGCCAAACCTAAAGCAAGTCCTTACCAGGTCATGTACAGTAACTATAAACGGATTCTTACCAAACAGGGCATACCTGGCAAAGTTTTGATTTGGCAGGTGGATAACATCACCCTCTCCCCTGATTAGCCTTGACAGCCGGTAAGCCTCTATCAAAGACAGGTATCTCTTACTCTCAACTATCTTAACATTTAGCCTCTTGGCTATCTCCTGACTATACTTATCTACACCAGATTTCTCATTGGTTACAATTAATACCGCCATAGCTTTAAAGATAATTCGCCCAATGGCAAATGTCAAGGAGAATAATATACGCGGAAAATTTAAACAGCGAAGGACAAAAGTTAGTCCCTGAGTTAATCTAAATCTTTTCTTAGCTCAATGATACGGTCACGCAATAGGGCGGCTTTTTCAAACTCCAGGTTTCTGGCGGCGGTCTTCATCTGCGATTCCAGCTCTTTAATCAAACGGGCTATATCCTCTTTGGCGATAGGAGCCGCAATATATGGAGTACGAGTTTCGGCTACAGCCCGCACCCGCTCGGTGATGTCTCTGATGGCTTTCCTTATCCCCTGGGGAGTTATATTATGCTCCTTGTTGTAAACCTCCTGAATCTGGCGGCGGCGCTGGGTCTCGCTTATAGCGTTAGCCATGGAATTGGTAGTAACGTCGGCATACATAATAACATGCCCATCTATATGGCGAGAGGCACGCCCCATAGTCTGAATTAAGGCTCCCTCTGACCTCAAAAAGCCTTCCTTATCGGCATCCAGAATCGCCACCAGACTGACCTCAGGCAGGTCAAGCCCCTCCCGGAGTAGATTTATACCGACAACGACATCGTAAACACCAAGGCGGAGGTCGCGCAGTATCTCCACCCTTTCCAGGGTGTCAATCTCAGAATGAAGGTAATGGGTCTTTATCCCCATCTCTATCAGATAGTCAGCCAGTTCCTCAGCCATCCTTTTGGTTAAGGTAGTCACCAGGCAGCGCTCGCCTTTGCCAACCCGGGTCTTTATCTGGTCAAGGAGGTCATCAATCTGCCCCCTGGTCGGCTTGACCTCAACCGTGGGCTCAAGAAGTCCGGTAGGTCGGACCAGTTGCTCCACCACCTGCTGACTATGCTCATACTCATAGGCTGCCGGCGTAGCTGAGGTATAAACAACCTGGTTAATCCGCTGTTCAAACTCGGTGAAATTGAGCGGACGGTTGTCCAGGGCTGAGGGCAGACGAAAGCCATACTCCACCAGGGTCTCCTTGCGGGAGCGGTCGCCGTGGTACATGCCCCGAATCTGGGGCAGGGTCATGTGCGACTCATCAATAAAGAGCATGAAGTCGTCAGGGAAATAGTTCAGCAGTGTCCACGGCGGGCTCCCCGCCGCCCGCCCTGATAGGTGGCGGGAGTAGTTCTCCACGCCGGTGCAGTACCCGGCTTCCCCCAGCATCTCAATATCGTAGTTGGTGCGTGCCTCCAGCCGTGACGCCTCTAAGAGCTTCCCCTGACTTTTTAACTCGTGTAGTCTTTCTTCCAGTTCCTGCTTGATGCTGTCAATAGCCCTCATCAGCTTATCGTGAGAGGTAACAAAGTGCTTGGCGGGGTAGATATCCACCGAATCTAACTCGGTCAGCATCTCCCCGGTCAACGGGTCTATCTCGACAATGCGGTCAATAGTATCGCCAAAGAACTCAACCCTCAGTGCCAACTCCTCATAAGCCGGCTGAATCTCCAGGGTATCGCCACGGAGGCGAAACCTGCCCCGGGTGAAGTCAATATCATTGCGCTCATATTGCATATTCACCAGTTGCCTCAGGATTTTATCCCGTCGGTAACCGTCACCCCGCTTAAGGCTGCAGACAAAGCTGTGGTATTCCTCGGGCTCACCCAGGCCGTAGATACACGATACCGAGGCGACAATAATCACGTCACGGCGCTGAAACAGGGCACGGGTGGCGGCGTGGCGTAGTTTATCAATCTCCTCGTTGATATCGGTCTCCTTCTCAATATAGGTATCGGTGCGGGGGATATATGCCTCGGGCTGGTAGTAATCGTAATAGCTGACAAAGTATTCCACGGCGCTATGGGGGAAGAACTCCTTGAACTCGGTGCAGAGCTGGGCGGCTAATGTCTTGTTGTGGCTGATGACCAGGGTCGGCCGGTTCACCCGCTGAATGACATTAGCCATGGTGAATGTCTTACCGCTACCGGTAACCCCGAGCAGGGTCTGGCGCTTGAAGCCCTTATTCAACCCCACCACCAGCCCATCCACCGCCTGGGGCTGGTCACCCGTCATCTTAAAATCCGAGACTATCTCAAACTGAGACATCCTTAGCCTGCTAAAAAGAACTTCTACAAATAGTATATCTCTATGCGAAGTTGGTTTCAAAGGTTTTTATCTACCTCACCCCCTTTATCCCCCTCTCCTTCAAAGGAGAGGGGGAAAGAGAAAAAGAGGGGGCTTTGCCCCCTCTTAGACACCCCGCTTGACTATATTCTTCAAAGGAGGGTGGAGAATATTAGAAGAGGGGCTAATTCTTCAAAAGTCCAGAGCTATGGGAGTTTAAGAGGGGCGCTAGCCCCTCTTTTATAATAAATTCCCCTTCCCCTTATCAAGGGGAAGGGGATACAGGGGATAGGGTCACCAATAATCTACCAACATTAAGACCAACAGAGCACTTAACAGAGCAGGCTTTGAGATGGGCAAAATGACGCTATTTTCGCCTGGAGGCTAAGCGGTACACGGCGGCAACAACCAACGCATAGGCAATGACCCTGATTGCAATCAAAAAATTGGTCAAGGCTTCTTTTAAACTCCAGAGGGTTACCATATGCGAGGCAGCAAACAGGGCGAAGGCGATACCGATAAACAACGGCGCCTTATTCTTGCTTCTGGAGTAACCCAGACAGCCCAAGACCAGTATTACGATGCAGAGAATAAAATTGGTCAGGTAGATTGGGTCTAGAGTAAAAGCCATTTCTTATTCCCCCTTCCAATATGATTCCTCCCCTGCCCCCTCCTCCACCCGGGGCTGGTCACCAGTCATCTTAAAATCCGAGACTATTTTAAAAGGGTGCATAGTTAATTCTACTAAGAAGACCTTCTGCTAATAGTATAAACGAGTGCATAGTCATTCTGCTTAAGCTTTTGCCGCCTATCAGCAGCTGCTTTAAAAGCTTTCGCGCCAATAGATGATAATGCTGCAATCGCACCGCCAGTTGTTACATAAGTATGACCTGTAGCAACGCCAGAAATGAACGCCAATATCGCAAACCAAGTCTTGTCGTCTGAAAAAACGCTAGTCAGGAACGCCTCAAGTGCCTTTTTGTTTAATTGTAAGAGTTCCGCAATCTCCTTCTCCACGTGCGTCCTGACTAACCAATCAATTCGTTTGGGCAGATCTTGCAATGTCTTGGGCTGTCTTACTTGGTTGGCCAACTCTTGACATCTTAGTCTCAAGCGCTCAATCTCTTCCTTGCGGGATTTCAGAAGTTCAGCAATAAACTTTGCACGTTCGGCATTCAATGGATCGAGACGAGGTGAGAGAATCTGTCGAAATAGCTCCCAGGCAATGACATCGATATCAATATCTTCTCTAGCTTGCGCCTCTGTCTCAACCGGGAGATTATCTAAAAACTGACAAAGCCGCTCATTTGTGAGAAGTACAGGCCCCTGCCGCATCTTGGCAAGAATTTGTACTCTTAAGAAATAGCCTTTAGCAAGCAAGTGCGGAATAGGTTCTACCCTGAATAGGTTAGCACAGTACTTATAGAGAGCTTCAATTTCCCCGCCTAATTCTAGAAATGTTTCAAGCATAATATGCCTTATTATTTCGCCTGAGGCATGAAAGGGGTCAATAATGTCAATTACAGAGTCAAGAGAGAACCCAGCAGATGTTATAAGAGTATTGGAACTTTCTAATGCATCTAGTCCACATGCATAACTGAGATATAAGGTCTTATACTTCTCTTTCAAAGGAGCAATGGTGTCAATTGTCTTTCTTGACCCATCATGTTGCTGACGCCACAAGTTAAATAGGCCCCAAAACGCGGGACCCCAGTCTGGCTTGCGTTGCTCTATTAAAGTTAGCAACTGATAAGAATCTTGGGTAAGAACAACTGGAGGTATGCTAAACCAAAGTGGCTCTTCAAAATACAAGAAGACCGCGCCACTAAGTGTTTCAGGCTTTGTCACCGGGTCTGGCAATACAAGAAGTGATAAGCGTTCCCTATTGCTTTCCATTTGTTGCTCTCGTAAATCAACTCCCCCCAAATACTACACACCTAACTATCAGACTGATACCCGATTTCTTGGGTGTCAACTTCTTCGGCGATGCCTATTCTCTGCACGGAGAGGGGGACGTAGTTGACCATCTTTAAGTCAATCAGTTCCTTGAGCTTCTTTTCGTCTTCGGTCAGGCGGGCTTTGCCCGTCTTAACCTCAATAAAATCAATGCCCTCGCCATATTTAACGCCGACAAAGTCAATGGGCTCGCCCAGATAGAACAGGCGGTCATACTGGGTCAGCTCAAAGGTGGCGAGAAGCTCGTTTAACTTTCCCGTCCTCTTACCCAGACTGCGGGTTATTGATTCCAGAAGGTCGTGGGGTAGACCTTCCAGGATGTTTCGGATTTCCTGGACTGAGGTTGCCGAAGCTAAAGCAAACCTGAGCTTGCTCTCCAGCTCCTCAATATCAGGGACTCTTACCCGCCTCGGTCTAAGGGCTAATATCAAAATCACCACAACCAAGACAGCAATTATAATATAAGGAAATTCCACACTACCCCTCCTTTTACTTAGCAGTAAAATACTGAAGCGCCAGCTTAAGCCTTTCCTCAAGGGTCAGGTCGGAGGACGGGGGGAGGGTGGCTACGGCGCGGGTGGCTTCGGCAACGGAGTAGCCCAGGGAGGTCAGGGCGGCCAGAACGTCGGTGTTTGCCTCGGCCAGGTGAGCCGCCGGGGTGGTTACCCAGCCAGCGGCTATTTTATCTTTAAGCTCAAGGACAAGGCGGTCAGCTACTTTCTTGCCTATCCCCGGGACTATCGTCAGCAGGTCAGTGCTGGCGGTGGCAATAGCCATAGTCAGCTTATCCAGGCTCATCGCCGACAGCATAGCCAGGGCTAGCTTGGGACCCAGCCCTGAGACGCCGAGCAGGGTCTGAAACAGCCTCAGCTCATCATCCGTGGCAAAGCCATAGAGGGTGGCATTATCTTCCCTGAGATAGAGGTGAGTATAAAGATGAACCTCGTCGCCGATTTTACCCAATGAACTCAGGGTAGAGGTCGGCATATATACCCGAAAGCCGATACCACCAACATTTATAATCGCCCCATCACCACCCAGCGACTCTAATCTACCGTTAAGACCAGCTATCATTCCTGCTCACTCTTAGCCAAAAGATTACTTAGATGTGCCTCACGCCAGTGGCAGATAGCCACCGCCAGGGCATCAGCGACATCGGATGGCTGAGGCACCTCAGATAGACCAAGCTGGAGCCTGACCATCTCCTGGACCTGCTCCTTGGAACTAGCCCCGTAACTAGCTACCCTCTGCTTTACCTTAGCCGGGGGATACTCATAGGACGGGATTCCCCGGTTGGCGGCAGCCAGGATAGCCACTGCCTGAGCCTTACCTATGGTCAGTGTCGACCTCACATTTTTGGCGACAAAAGGCTGCTCTACAGCCACGACATCAGGCTGACAGCGTGAGATAATTTGCTCCAACTCACCGTATAAATAACTCAAACGCTCCCCGATTGGAGAGCGCACCGGACAGTCCAAGACACCATATTCAACCAGAGCTATTTCATCATCCCTGCCGTCTATTACCCCGTAGCCCATGGTTACCGTGCCCGGGTCAATGCCTAAAATTCTCATACTCTAGGTCGGCGACTGATATTTTTCCAGGACAGAATCGGAAAAGTTAACATTACTGGACACACGCTGCACTTCATCCAGCTCTTCCAGCTTGTCCAGCAGCTTCAGTGTTTGTAACGCTGGCTTTTCTTCAAGCTCAACCATGGTCTTGGGCACCATAGATAGCTCAGCCGAGGTTATAGGTCGGTCTTTCTCCTCAAGTGCCTTCCTGACCGCCTCAAGCTCCTCAGGCCTGGTATAAATGGCGACAAAATTATTCTCCACGGTAACATCCTCGGCACCGGCATCAATAGCCTCCAGAGCCAATTCCTCGGTATCCAGCTCGTCAGTCCTTATGGTAATCAGTCCCTTGGAATCAAAGAGCCAGGCGACGCAGCCGCTCTCCCCCAGATTACCATTATGCCGGGAAAATATATTGCGCACGTCCTGCAAAGTGCGATTGCGGTTGTCGGTAAGCGCTTCCACCAGGATAGCCGCCCCGCTGGGACCATAGCCCTCAAGGACCATCTCGATCAGAGCCGCCTCTCCCATGGTGCCACTAGCCCGCTTAATCGCCCGTTCTATATTGTCTAAGGGCATGCTGTTGTCACGAGCCTTCTGTACGGCTAAGCGCAGCCGAAAATTGGTATCCGGGCTACTGCCCCCCTGGCGTACCGCCACCATAATCTCCCGGGTCAACTTGGTAAACAGCTGACCCCGCCTGGCATCAGTTACCCCCTTCTGGTGCTTAATTGAAGACCACTTAGAATGCCCTGACATTTTTAGCTCTCCTTAGCCGACTAATTAAAAACTACTTTAATTCTATCACCTCACCTACCTATGGTCAAAAGGGCTAACCAAGAATTTCTATTCAACTGAAGCCTGGTGCCGCTTATAAACGAAGGAGACGATAAGCAGAGCCGTCCCCGCCACCATAAGACCAATGCCCAACATCTGGAGCGGAGCCAGGGCGTCGCTAAGGAACTGGGGCAGCCAGGCTTGGAGTTGGGCGGGGAGGCCAAACTGTGCCACCTGCATCCCGGCAAAATACTTGATAACCACCGTGCTGACGTAGGTAGAAATGCCGCAGGTCAAGCAGGGTATGCCTATGGAACGGGTAGCGCCCCTCACCCGCCGATGCAGGAAAACAAGACCCACGATTATAGCAATCATAGCCCCAATCGCAACCCGGTAGGCAAGTTGCAAATAGCCAATATATCGCCTCGCCTGCTCCAGGCGTGCCATAATCTCCGGGCCTATCATGCTTTCGTTAATTTCAACAGTGGCTGGTATCTGCTCAGAAAACTCGCCATAATATTCGTTAAAATACGGCTCTACCAGAGCC
>DAOUFA010000052.1:0-3901 GCA_034430355.1 Dehalococcoidales bacterium | reverse complement strand
ATACACTGGGAATGATAACTGCTTTAACCTTCCTCAGGGTGTTTCCTTTTGATTTCAGCGTCGTACCCGATGCCGAACTGGCGGCGATACTGCCCACCGTGGCTGTAGTAGTGCTAATTCTAATTACCATTGGACTGGGAATTGGCGCCCTGGTTAGATTTATCAAGTTGATTATCAATGTATCTCAGAGCCGGGAAGTTAAAGAGGCACCACCCCAGCCCTAGGAGCCAAGACTAAAATTACTATTTGGTTAAGGGGTGGTTAGGTAAGGGGACAGAATAAGTGAAGTTAACGCTTCCCAGCCCCTTTGTGCTCCTCACGGTCTTACTTGCGTAAAGACTCTAGTTTCTTAGTGAGGCAAATTTCTAGAGGTTTTGAAGCTCTGTCGTTCTTAAACAAATAGAACTTCTTCAGTGTTGTGCGGTGGCTTTCTTCACCTCGAGTAAATAGTATGGCACCCAGGTCTTTATATGTGCCTGGGTTTTGTTCGATTTCCTGTTTAATGCATTCGAAGGCTTCTTCTAGTTCATGCTGACTCAATCTTACTGTGTCGCTCCAGATAACTACAATGTTTGTTTCACCGCTTTGTAGCTGCGACTTTTTATTCTGAATTTTGCTGATAATATTTTCAGCCCTGTCTCGTGATACAATAGCGACTTTGGATTGTATTGCAAGGTCATCTTCATTAGGACGTCTTCTCGTTACATCAAAATAAACTGTATTCCTATTATAGTTGGCCTTTATGTCTGGACCGTTATCACAATACTCTATTTGAATCTTTAGAAATTTGAGCCTAGCAAGTATAATAGCGACTCGTCCCTCCATAAGGATATCTAAATATCCTTCTTTGTTATCAACTCTATCTAATAATTTTTGTACGAATTTATCTACACTATATACACCTATTTTTTCAAGTTCATTAACCAGCTCTTCCGCACGCCCTATCATATACTCGTTGTAGCCAAGCGCCCTCATCCTCTCAATTAACCTTTGAAGTCTGTCTTTAATGACTCGTCCCCTTTTCTCCATCCTCTTTTTCCCGAGGATTGTTTAACAACCCGAGACCCTTTACTAAACAATCTCTCTAATTACAGGCTATTTATTCCACCTCTTCCATCGGGGCTAAGGTCTCAGTTAAATAGGATTCTAGACCTTGTTGCTGGAGGTTGTGGTATATCTTCTCCGCCTGAGTCTTGTCCCTGACCAGGGTAAATAGAGCCGGACCCGAGCCCGCCAGGTGGACCTCCCGGGCTCCGGCTTTCAAAAACTGCTGCCGATACTCCCCAAGCCCGGTGAAGTTGTCAACGGCAACATCTTCTAACGCATTAAAGAGATTATGTACCAACCTCTCCCCCTCTATCCCCCTCTCCTTCAAAGGAGAGGGGGAAGTATTGGTCTTGAAGGGGCTTCGCCCCTTCAAACTTCCCCCGGTTAATAATGCCACCAATCTATCCGTAATCTCCCCCCGGGTATAATGGCTGGGCTTCAGACTGGCGTAAAGTCGCCCTGTCTTACCCGGCATCCTGGGCACCGGCGGCAGCATCAAGACCACCCACATATGGGGGAATGGGGGCAGTGGGGTTACCAGCTCACCTCTACCCCTGACCACAGCCGTGCCGCCGTACAGAAAGAAAGATACATCTGAACCCAACTGTGAGGCTAACTCAAGCAATTGTGGTAATGATAGACCCAATCCCCAAAGCCGATTAAGTCCACGCAGGACAGCGGCGGCATCACTGCTGTCCCCGCTTAACCCTGAGACCAAAGGGATACGCTTACCAACCTCTATGGTTACCCCCTGGGCGCACCCGGTAGTTTTTTGAAGTAAACTAACTGCTTTAGATACCAGGCTCTCGGCTGGAACCCAGTCGGGGTCGGCACAGTTAAACTCAATATTTTCACTCAACCGGAAGCGGAGGCTATCGCCTAGATTTATCGCCTGAATAACGCTACGGATTTCGTGAAAACCATCGGGACGCTTAGCCAAAACCTCAAGGGTCAAATTTAGTTTAGCCGGTGCCAGAATTTTAAGCATTCTAGCCCTCTCTCCCTGTAAAAACCTGCCATAATTGTGCCCACTCGTTAAGGGTCAGTGTCTCAGCCCGCCGCTGTGGGGCGATGTTTGCCTTTCCTAGCAAAGATAAGACCTCAGCCTTGGGCAATTCCAGACCTTGAGCTAAAGAATTACATATTTGCTTGCGAGAGGCAGTAAAACCAGCCCGCACCAGCCTGAAGAAGCTCGTTTCATCGGTTACATCTACCGCTGGCTTAGCGTATAGAGTCACCCTTAATACCGCCGAATCAACCTCGGGCGCAGGGTAAAAACACCGGGCGGGCACATAGCTGATTATTTCTGGCTGACCATAAAACTGGACACTAACACTCAACACACTCATCTTGCCAGGCTCAGCCACGATAGCCTCAGCCACCTCCTTTTGCACCATTACTACCATAATTTGAGGCTTGAGTGAGGCTTCAAGGAAATGGCGCAAAACATGAGAGGTAATATAATAAGGAAGGTTAGCCACCACTTTATAGCTAAAAGGGCTGGTTATCGCCGGAGAAAATATCTGTCTTTGCTCCTGAAGCAAAGCCTCGGGGTCAATTTGAAGAATATCCTCATTGATGACGGTAACATTATTGAAAGAAGCCAGGGTCTGTTTCAAGATGGCAGCCAGTCTGCCATCCAGCTCAATGGTAACTACCCAACCGGCTTGCCTGGCTAGCTCTCTGGTCAGCACACCGAGACCGGGTCCTATTTCCATAACGACATCGGCGAGGGTAAGTTCAGCGGCTGAGCTAATAAGCTTAAGCACCTCCTCATCAATAAGAAAGTGCTGTGCCAGTCCCTTCCTCGCCCGAAGGTCAAAACGGCGTAGTAGCCCTCTGGTCTGAGCCAGTAGTGATTTCGCTTTCAGGTAACGCCTCCTTGTTTTTATATTATGTCAACTTTACCTCCGGGGTTAGCTTAACCTGGTCACAGACCGTGGCTGAGACGAGCCACCAGGCGCACCGGTAGGTTATGCTCCACCATCCTATTCTGAGTGAGATTAATATCATAAGGAATACGGTAGAGCCGAATCGTTCTGGTCTGGCTATCATAGATAGCATAGCTAGCCCTGGGGTCGCCATCCCGGGGCTGGCCGACACCACCGGGATTGATAATCAATCGGCTTTTCCCCAGGGCGAGTCTACTACTAGTCAAAAATGGGCTAAATGAGCAACCACCGTTTTCAGTATACCTGAACACCAGAGGCACGTGGGAATGACCCACCAGGCAAAATTGTGACTGGAAGTAGGTAAAATTTTGCCTGGCATTGCCGATTGACAGCAGATATTCCCAGATAGGCTCCCTCGGGCTACCATGGACTAAGGTAAAATCGTCTTTCTCAATAACCAATGGCAGGCTCTCCAGATAGGCTACATCCCCCGGGCTTAATTGCTGGGCTGTCCAGCGGCAGGCGGCAGCGGCATCGGGATTAAATTCAGACAGACTAAGCTTACCTATGGCTGCCCAATCGTGATTACCGGCAACACAGACATGGTTATAGTGGCGCAAAAGCTCGATACACTGATGAGGGTCAGGACCATAGCCAACAACATCCCCCAGACACCACACCTCCTCCACCCCTCCCCCGCGCGCAATATCATCCAGCACCGCGGTAAAAGCAGCCAGATTGGCATGAATATCGGCAATAATTGCGTAACGCACCGATTAAAACTATAACAGCTTTTGCCCGATATGGCTAGGGAATCTTTATCTACCTCACCCCCATTAAGTTTTTATTTAGAAACCCTATCCCCTGTATCCCCTTCCCCTTGACAAGGGGAAGGGGAACTATAGTTTCCGAAGGGGCTAACGCCCCTTCGGGCTTCCCTTCTTGATATAGGGAGGGGGAAG
>DAOUFA010000051.1:0-5299 GCA_034430355.1 Dehalococcoidales bacterium | reverse complement strand
CTCCCTCTTTGCCCGGCGGTGCCTCGCCACCCGGCGGGGGCGGCGGTGGCTGTTGCTGGTAGACGGCAGCGCCAACCTTCTGCATCACTTCGTTTAATTCCTGCATTGCCTGACGGATGGCATTGATGTCCGTGCCCTGCAGGGCTGAGCGTACTGCCTGGACTTTACTTTCTACCTCTTGGTTCAGGTCTGAGGATATCTTGTCCTTGTGCTCCCTGAGGGTTTTTTCCGCGGTATAGGCCAGGGTATCAGCGGCGTTGCGGGTCTCTACCTCCTCTTTGCGCTTGGTATCCTCGGCGGCATGCGCCTCTGCTTCTCGTTGCATCCGCTCTACCTCTTCCTTAGACAGCCCACTGGAGGCAGTGATAGTTATTTTCTGCTCCTTGCCGGTGCCTTTATCGTGGGCTTTAACGCTGAGGATGCCATTGGCATCAATGTCAAAACTGACCTCAATCTGGGGCATGCCCCGTGGTGCTGGCAGGATACCATCAAGCATAAACCTCCCCAGGGTTCTGTTGTCAGTCGCCATTTTTCTCTCCCCCTGGAGCACATGAATCTCAACACTGGGCTGGTTATCAGCGGCAGTGCTGAAAATCTGGCTCTTAGCGGTAGGGATGGTGGTATTGCGGGGGATGAGAGGGGTGGCCACACCACCGAGGGTCTCGATGCCCAGAGTGAGGGGGGTGACATCAAGCAGGAGAACTTCTTTAACCTCTCCTTTGAGCACCCCGGCTTGAATAGCCGCCCCGATAGCTACTACCTCATCAGGGTTAACCCCCTTATGGGGTTCTTTACCGAAAAGTTGCTTCACCTTCTCTTGAACTAATGGCATTCTGGTCTGCCCGCCGACCAGAACCACCTCGTCAATCTGGGCGGCGGTCTTTTTAGCATCAGCCAGTGCCTGGCGGCAGGGACCCAGACTCTTCTCTACCAGGTCCATTACCAGTTGCTCCAGTTTAGCCCGGGTAAGGGTGATGCTAAGGTGCTTGGGACCGCTGGCATCAGCGGTGATAAAGGGCAGGTTTACCTCAGTCTGCTGGACGGTGGAAAGCTCATCCTTAGCCTTTTCGGCGGCTTCCTTCAGTCGCTGAAGAGCCATTTTATCCTGCCGTAGGTCTATTCCCTGGTCTCGTTTGAACTCATCACACAGCCAGTCCATAATTCTCTGGTCAAAATCGTCACCACCGAGGTGAGTATCACCAGCCGTAGCAATAACCGTGTGTTGTGTTCCGACTTCACCAGGACGTATTTCACCAGGACCTATTTCCAATATTGAGACATCAAAAGTACCACCGCCAAGGTCATAAACGGCGACAATCTCCTCCTTCTCCGCTTCCTTTCCTAGCCTATAGGCGAGGGAGGCAGCCGTTGGCTCGTTAACTATGCGCAGCACCTCAAGCCCGGCTATCTTGCCGGCGTCCTTGGTTGCCTGCCGCTGCGAATCGTTAAAGTAGGCAGGCACCGTGATTACGGCTTCGGTAACCTTCTGACCAAGGTAGGCCTCGGCATCCATTTTAAGTTTTTGTATAATCATGGCTGAAATCTCAGGCGGACTATACTCTTTCCCACCCATCACCACCCGCACATCATTGTTAGGTGCCTTGGTTACCTTATAGGATTTGCGCTGGGCATCCTCCTCTACCGGCAGCTCCCGTCCTGCCGGTTCCCCAAACTTACGCCCCATGAATCTCTTAATACTGTGAATGGTGTTTTCAGGGTTGGCGATAGCCTGGCGTTTAGCCACCTGTCCTACTAGGCGTTCACCGGTCTTACTTATCGCCACAACCGAAGGAACGAGGTTACCGCCCTCAGCCGAAGGAATAACCTTCGGCTCTCCAGCCTCCATCACTGCTACTTCGCTGAACGTTGTGCCTAAATCAATACCTATAGCCTTTGCCATGGTCTATTCCTCCTTTTTCTCCTCTTCTTCGCCGTTACCGACTACTACCATAGTTGGGCGAATAACTCTATCGTGTAACATGTATCCCTTCTGCAATTCCGCAATAACTATGCCCTCTTTACCTTTATCTTGCCTGGTGGCTTCGTGGAACCTGGGGTCAAATGGTTCACCCAGTGCCTTGATTTGACATAGTCCCTGTGCCTCCAGGCTTGCCCGGAGCTTACGTTCGATGAGCCTGATGCCATCTACCCAATCAAGTTTAGCCAGCCTGGAGGGGATAGAGGCGAAGGCTCGTTCCAGGTCATCAAGAATGGGCAGGAGGGTAAGCATAAGCGTAGTATTGGCAAACTTGCCAACCTCCGCCATTTCCTGTTCACTGCGCCGTTTGTAGTTAATGAAGTCGGCCTGGGCTCTCTGCCAGTTAGCCAGATTTGCTTCCGCCCTTTTCTTTGCTTCAGCCAGGGCTTGCTTTAATGCCTCTATATCCTCTACCTCGGTAATCTCTGGTTCTACCTGGCTATTTAGGTCTTCTGACTCTTCTTGTCTCATTATTATCTACCTCACCCCCTTGTTCCCCCGCTCCTTCAAAGGAGAGGGGGATGGGTTATGAAAGAGAGGCGAAGCCTCTCTTTAACTCTCCTTGTGGATTGACCTCAGGCTGGTTCTCTCCCATATAGCTCAGCTATCAGCTCGCTCAGCACCGAGGAAAGATAGCTTACGGTGGAGATGGCACGAGCGTAGGGCATTCGGGTCGGCCCGATTACGCCTATAGTGCCCGCGGCTTCCTTAGCTAAACCATATTGGCTGATGACCACGCTGTAATCCTGGATAACCTCTGCCTTATTCTCCTTACCTATAACCACCTGCACCCCGTGGCTGATTAGTCCTGCGGGGGCAATAATCCTCAGCAGGTTGCGGTGGTCAACTAATTCCATTAAGGGTAGCATCCGCTGGTTATGGGCAAATTCTGGCTGGTTAAGCATAAAGTGCAGACCGTCGAGGTAAGGCTCCTCATGCTCCTGTTCATCTTCAGCCTGCATCATCTTTAACAGGCAGTCGGTTAGCTGTTGTTCAATGGGGGAGAGCTTTATGCCCTTAGCTAAAATCTGCGAGCTGGTCAAGCCGGAATAAGCAACATTTAGTTTATTGGCGATGACTGTTAGCCCTGGTTGAGGCATAACCTGGTCAAAGCTTATTAACTGTTGTTTCACCTTGGCTCCGTGAAGGATGAGGACAATCAATGTCAATGAATCTTGTAGGGCAATCAACTCCAGGTGTTTGAATTGGCAGTTGGCTGGCTTAGGCGTAGTAACAATAGCCATATTTTGAACCAACTGAGCTAAAAGTTTGGCCGTTAGCCTTAGCCATTCCTCCACTTCCTTTTCTACCTGGTGAAAGAGATGGCGTATCAAGCGCTGCTCGGCTGAGGGGAGCTCAATATCACTCAGAGACTCCACATAGTAGCGGTAGCCTTTGTCTGAGGGTATGCTCCCGGCTGAAGGGTGGCCGCGGGTAATATAACCCTCTTGCTCAAGGTATGCCATCTCATTGCGGATAGTAGCTGGACTTACCTTCAGCTCGTAGTCACTGATAATACTCTGTGACGGTACCGGTGTTGCCCTAACGATATATTGGCCGACTATAGATTTAAGTACTTTCTCCGTTCTAGGCGATAACATCTTTACCTCAATTAGCAGTCTAAGGCTTAGACTGCTAATTTAATCTATCACCTCCAGCCTTTATTTGTCAAGAGCGTGTCATGTAAAATATTATTGAGTAAAATATTATTGACCCAATTTAAAATTTACTTGACAAATTAGTAGATTAGTATTATACTCTTAACAGCGATGATGAAGTTAGATACATAAAGCAGGAACCGGTGATTGATAGCCAGGCAGACGGCTTGGTGAATTTCACCAAGCCGCTTTTGTATATATAGCACATTAATAATTGAATATGAGGACTAATGTCAAGTCTGAAGCAGGTCAAGCGGTGAAGGCATGCGGTGGATGCCTTGGCATCAAGGGCCGAAGAAGGGCGTGGCGAGGCTGCGAAAAGCCTCGGTGAGCTGTCTAGCAAGCTTAGCCGGGGATTCCCGAATGGGGCAACCCGCTCAGGTAAAACCTGAGCACCCCCAGCTGAACACATAGGCTGGGAGGAGGTAAGCAGGGGAAGTGAAACATCTCAGTACCCTGAGGAAAGGAAATTATTCCCTGAGTAGTGGCGAACGAAAGGGGAAAAGCCTAAACCCTATAAGCTAAGTGGTTCTGAGGCCTAAGTTTATAGGGGGTTGTAAGCCAGGTAGGACCCAGCTCAGGATGGGTCAAGGAGTTACAAACCGAACCCTAGTTGAAGGATTCTGGAAAGGGCAACCATAGAGGGTGACAGTCCCGTAGACGAAAGGGAGAGGCTCCTTACCTGTGCTTAAGTACCATGGGACACGAGGAATCCTGTGGGAATCTACCCTGACCACAGGGTAAGGCTAAATACCCTTGATGACCGATAGTGAACAAGTACCGTGAGGGAAAGGTGAAAAGCACCCCGGGAGGGGAGTGAAATAGACCTGAAACCGTGTGCTGACAAGCAGTCAGAGCCCGCCATAGGCGGGTGATGGCGTGCCTATTGAAGAATGAGCCGGCGAGTTAATCTGTGTAGCTGGTTAAGCAACTTTCGTTGCGGAGCCGAAGCGAAAGCGAGTCTTAATAGGGCGATTAGGGAACTCCCCAAAAATCTTAGATTTTTGGGGTCCCGAGTTGCATGGATTAGACCCGAAGCCGGGTGAGCTATCCATGGCCAGGGTGAAGCTCTGATAAACTCGGAGTGGAGGCCCGAACCGGTCAGTGATGCAAAACTGTCGGATGAGCTGTGGATAGAGGTGAAATGCCAATCGAACCCGGGGATAGCTGGTTCTCCCCGAAATGCATTTAGGTGCAGCCTCAGATGTTAGCTAATGGAGGTAGGGCTCTGGATGGACTAGGGGGAGAGTATCTTACCAACTCCAACCAAACCACGAATGCCATTAGCCAGAATCTGGGAGTGAGACTGCGGGGGATAAGCTCCGTAGTCGAGAGGGAAACAGCCCAGACCATCAGCTAAGGTCCCTAAGCACGGACTAAGTGGGCAAGGAAGTAGGATTGCACAGACAGCCAGGAGGTTGGCTTAGAAGCAGCCATCCTTTAAAGAAAGCGTAATAGCTCACTGGTTGAGTGGTGTTGCGCCGACAATTTAACGGGGCTGAAGTCCGTCACCGAAGCTATGGCTTCCCGCCTCTGGCGGGGAGGGTAGGGGAGCGTTCCTTTAGCCATAAAGCTACTACGTGAGTAGTGGTGGAGTTAAGGGAAGTGAGAATGCCGGCATGAGTAGCGTAAGGTGTGTGAGAAACACACCCACCGAAAACCT
>DAOUFA010000050.1:0-2620 GCA_034430355.1 Dehalococcoidales bacterium | reverse complement strand
CATCCCGGTGATTTATCACCGGGGGTAAGACCGCAAGTAGACTACTTGTTTGATAGGCGGTGGGTGTAAGGGCAGTAATGTCTTTAGCTTAACCGTACTAATGGTCGAGGGCTTGGCCTGCTTCAGACTTGATATTAGTTAGAACAGAAACCTATGGTAGTTTTATATTGCCATAGGTTTTCTTGTTTTATGGGGCTTTTCTGCCGGTGTCATTGCGAGCCAGAGGCGAAGCAATCTGATATAAATAAGTCTATCTCTTGAGATTGCTTCGTCGCTACGCTCCTCGCAATGACAGTTGAAGGTGGTAACCTATCCCCCTGACCCCCTTCCCTTGGGGATTGGTGAAGGGAAGGGGGTAAATTTTTGGAGGGGGGCGTAGCCCCTCCCTATGACTCCCTTCAATAGAGAATCGCTTCTTCAAAATCCTCTTGGTTGAAAGGGCGTCCTTTTTCTATATTTAGCAATAGAAGTTTGCTGAGGATGTCGAAAGAATCAAACATTGCTTTAGCTAATTTCTCATCTGATACTTCTTCTCCATGAACCGCTTTTGACCTGACCCCATATAGTTTTCGCACTTGATTATATCTATTTTGGCGTGCTACTCCTCTAGGTTCTAATAGTGAAGCTATTAAAAGCGATATTCGGTAAACTAGTTCAGAACTGATACTGAAAATAGACTCTATCCCACTCCACAATTGGGCTATAGCTAAGCGTGGTCCATCTGAATACTGCCAATCAACGGCAGATACAAGAGCGAAACGAAAGCTTTCTGATTCTGCAGCAAGAGAATTAAACTTTTCATAATGATCACGAATCCAAGTTGCGTCTTCCTTAACTAATTTTCTCTTTTCTTTGTCATGAACAAGGAACTTAGTATGTAGCTCCAAAAGCTGCCCTTTGAAAGGTGGTAACTCTCTACTAGGTGAATAAACAGCTGATTCAATTCCTTTCGCCTTAACATCTTCCTTAAAAATTGCCCTTGTTCTTTCTTGATGTCCGGCGACTACATTCCATGAGTAGGAACTGCACGCTAGAGGCAAATGAGCACTATATCCTTTCAATTTAAGTAATGCTGAAGCAAGCCACGCGCGATTTAATGAATCATAACCTGGTTTTATTGCCGCATCTTGAGCCGTCTCTATTTCACAAGCACAATTAATTGCATATGGTTCCAACATAGCCCATTCTCTAAATCCAACTGCCCCAGCAGCAGCTAGGTCAAAAACTGACAAATTTGAATCTAAACGCCTAACAGAAATTCCGGGCCCCAGTTGAAAAAGTGGCTCCTCAATATCTAGATTCCATATTAAGATATACCAATTACCAAAAGACTCTTCCATACTCTATCTTAGTAGTCCCAGATTATACCAGACTATATTTGTAAACACTTTAGGCATCTTAATTGCCAATGTCAAGTTCAAAGCAATTAACAATAAGCATTCTTTACGTAATACAAGGTTTAACACGATGGGGTGTCTAAGAGGGGCGGAAGCCCCTCTTTCTTTTTCTTCCCCCTTCCCCTGGCAGGGGAAGGGGGATAAAGGGGGGATGGGGTTACCAGATATTTTGACTATTAGGTGAACTATTGGTGGCTAGAAGGTCTTGACAGGGCTGATTAGCACCTTTATAATGTCTGGCACTAGTCTGTGCTTCGCCTTGTATTTAGCAGGGCTTGATATAAATTTATGCTTTGCCTTGTATTGAGCAAGGCTTGATATAAATTTATGTTAGCTAAAGGAGGTTATGAGCACATGGAACAAAAGACTGAACAACCATTACCAGCCTGGGGCAATCCTGAAGCACTGGGGTTCATTGCTCTTGGCATTGTCATTTTTTCGGCGGTACCTTTTCTCTGTGGTTGGGTACATCCTATGTCAGCTATTGCTGCCGTGCCATGGGGTATAGCCGCATTAATCACTTTCATTATTGTGACTGTAATCCTGTTCCGGAATAGAAACATCATGGGGGCAACGGCATTTGGTTTCCTGGGTATTCTCCTGTGCGGGGCGGTAGCTCTAAAGGCGGTTCAGGGCTTGCTGATGCTGCTATACAATGCACCGACGCCGCCGCCACTGGCGGCTGGTGGCTTGATTACCGATGCCATGGTTTGGGTGGCTATAGGTATTGTCCTTATCCCCATAGGCTATTTGGGCGGTTACCGGTCACGGGCTTTTGCTGGGATTATTTGGCTGGCTGATATTGGTGTCTTCATGCTGGCTGCGGTCAGCTTTGGCGCCGCCAGCCAGGCGGTCGGTATCATCGGTGGCTACTTTGTCTTCGTCATGGGAATATGGTTCCTCTATATGGGAATAGCTGAGCTGGTTAACGGCACGCTTCGCAGGACGGTTATCTCTCTGGGCAAACCACTTTTCAGGCGACCGGCGCCACCGCCAGCCTAAAACGACTGCTTGGTAGCCAGCCAGAAGCCTGGTAGTTTGAGCTTGGAGGCTATTCCTGGCTGAACTGAGGAGGCTGTTGGGCTAAGGAAAGAGCTCAGGTTTAGGCTTGGGCTCTTTCCTTATGCTAAATAATATGGTAAAATACAATAAGAAAGCCTCTTGGTGGTTGGAGCGAGGTGGAACCACCCGTTCCCATCCCGAACACGGAAGTGAAACGCCTC